>CAMKPI010000048.1 GCA_946414625.1 uncultured Spirochaetaceae bacterium
ACCCATCCACATCATACATAGAATATCCACTATGATCGATAACTAATTCTCCTCTATCACCAAGATCCGGCTTTGTATAGAACCCATCAAAACTAGCCTCTCCTTGTACTTGAGGGAGAGCAGTACTGTTGCTGATATTGATAGAATCTCCAACATAAACCTGTATTCTTGTCGCTGTCTCCGGAGAGATCTCAATTTGAAATTCATCTTCATAATCTATGTTAGGATCTAACGTAATATAAACAGGAATATTCAAACGACCCTGATCCCCGATAAAATTCATAAAAACATCAAGAGCCTGAGCCGCTAATTCCTTGGAGACTTTAAAGATAGCCTCACCACTATTCACAAAAGCGTCCCACCATGGGAATGAATGCTCTTGAACCTGAGGAAGAATATCTCCCGTAAACTCAATATCCAAAACGTTCACTTGATTTTCAAAGCAATGATTGCCAATGCTTGTCAAAGCACCATCAAACTTAAGCTCATCCAATTCATCAATAAATAGAGCGTCGTCGAAAATACCGGTAATTTCAGTTATTCCCACAAAGGACAAACCAAATACACGTTTTCCATCCATGAGACTCTTTATGGCTGAGACTTCTTCGTCTGTCACCTCTTCGGATGGAACAACGTATTTATAGTCCGAGGCAGCAACCTTTGAATTCGGATCAAAGTAGGTAATCTGAACGTATGGCAGATCTTCTTCAGGATTCTCGTCGCCGGAATCTGAGTTATCAGAACCGGTTGTCTTTGCCCCATTTGACATAATAGAGTCAATCGTACTCTCCTGACTGCAGGAGATAACAACACTTCCAATGAAAAAAAGCAGCAAAAGCGCCAAAAGTGTCTTTGTAATATTTCTCATCTTCCGCCTCCTTACAGTGAAATTTTGGTTCCGACGTTCACGTACACACCAAGATCTGTCGACTTCAGATCATCCGTTTCATGGTGCTGCCACGAGAGCTTCAAATCCGCTCCGCCTGTCAGCGAGATGAAATCGTTCAGCCAGTATCCCGCGTTCAGACGGAAAAGCGTTGTAACGTTTGCTCTGCTCTCTCCGTCCATGAAACGAATATCAACACCGCACCCAAGGTCTCCGTCAAGGAAGAACTTCGGGTTGAAGTGATATGATATGCCTCCCATTCCCGTGAACGAAAGAATGTGATATCGCTCAAAATCTTCATACTTGAAGTTGTTGTATCCCGCTTCAACTCCCACATTGAAAAGTCCAAAGCTGTAGCGGTATCCAAGGTTCACACCAAAACCGTACTGGCTGTTGAACGTGTCATCATTGCGAAGACCAATGTGCTGGAATGCGTACGGATTTGCGTTCAGTGTGATAAAATGGTGGCAGATCTTATACTGAACCTTTTTATCTTGAGCCGCTGTCTCCGCAGCCTCACCGTCCGCCTCTGCTTTTTCTGCCACTGGGGTCGCCGTGCTTACTGCATCTTCTGTCGTCTGAAAGGCCTTCTCATCCACTCGCGCACTCTCAGCTCCGGCGTCTTTTGCTTCCTCTGCAAAAACATTCACAGACAGAACCGTCAAAAGGCACAGAAACACGAAAAGAATCTTTTTCATACTGTATCTCCTTTTGTAGAAAAAAGAATATAAACAATTTCGCTTGGAAATTTTGACTCAATGTACAATACTTTTTTTATTTTTTCAACTGCCCACAGTAACATATCGGGCCTCTGTAAGAAATAATGACTCTCTTACACTTGTCACATTTGAACCTCCTGTACGGCTGATTCTTCTCTACAACACATTGATTAGATGAAACATAGCGGTTCCCTGTAAAGAATAGCGGCTTGTCTTCCGCTTGTTTTCACTTGTTCCATTTAGATCTCCTGTTTCACTGGATTTACCGCTGAATTCTCTCTAAAAAACAATACTACAGCTGATTTTATGGGTCTTTTTTTACTCCAAAACAGAGCAATCCTTGTTACTCCTGACACAGCCTCTCTCCGTAGGTGAAATGACTATACGCACAAACCACAGGTGTGATACTCTTTACTCGTCCCATGTTGCCTTCCTGATTGGTCTTTTTTTGTTGAAATCAAGTTGAAATCAATCATATCATGGCATCCATGGGACTTCTTCTTTTTCTCCTTCGTTTTTGCGTGACAATCTATGTTACTGCTAACATCACAAGAGAATTATTCCCTTGAAACTCTCCGCCATTCGGTTTATGATTACCCTGGAAGAAAATTTTTATAAGAAGAGAAGAGAGATTTTCACTTTCAGCGAAAGGATTGTTCGACCGCGAAATTTATCATGGGAATATTCAAAATCGTATTGCGTGTCTTTCCGGACTGATTTTTTGAAAAGAAAACCCGTCGGGAAGCCTGGATTGCCGTATGCGGGACTTATATAACCACCGCAGACAAAAACGTGCAACGCTCACGTGTCGATACCGCGGCTTCCGTCATGGGTCGCGCCAGGTCAAAAGATGATGCCTGATGCCCGCGCTTTATAAAGACCGAACAGGCAAAGAATGCACAGGGCGCTCAGGCTTCCGGGCAAGAGGTCGTCTCAAACAGAAAGAGCCCGGCGCTTTTTATTCACGCAATTCCGCACCCATGCAGGAATGCCCGGATTTCATTAAAATGGTGGCGGTCAAATATGGCAACGGTCAGTCTTGACGCAATCCCGCTCCCGGATAGGGTTGTGCTCCCCGCGAGCCATGGTCCGGACAGTCCTCCCAAAAGGAAAAACTCTCCAACAAGCCCATGAAATGGAACAACAAAAAAGCCTCAGTGGAGGTTGTTCGCTCATTGCAGGAAAAATTCAACCTGCCGCTTATTCTCGCGCAGATTCTCGCCGTCCGTGGAGTCAGGGATCCTGAGGACGTAAAGTACTATTTGGAAAAAGACATCTCGTTTCTCGAAAACCCGTTCCTGTTCCGGGACATGGACAGCTTTGCAGACAGGGTGCTGGACGCCGTGGAGGAAAAAGAGCGGGTACATGTGTTCGGGGACAGGGATGTGGACGGCATCACCAGCACTGCCCTCCTCGTGACGGAGTTGCGGAGAATGGGACTCACAGTCTCCTGGTCCGTACCTATGGGAGATGAACCTTACGCTTTCTCCCGCGAGGCGATAGACAAGGTCCATGAAGAGGGCACAACGCTCTGCCTCACCGTTGACTGCGGGATCTCGTGCGCCGCTGAGATTGCCTACGCCGCCACACTGGGGATAGATTTCCTTGTTACGGACCACCACATAGCCCCGCCCGTCCTGCCTGAGGCGTGCGCCATAATCAACCCGAGGATTCCCGATTCCGGATATCCTTACAACGGGCTTGCAGGAGTCGGCGTTGTGGCAAAATGTATCTGGGCGCTTCGCTTTGCGCAAACAAAGTACTACAAAGAGCGTTTCATTCTCCTCCACTCCATGCCTACCGAAGGCGGCACCATAGCAATCGAGGCGGTAAAGCTGGAGAACCTCGTCCAAACGGACAGGATTGCCGAGGAGGTGGTGCCCGCTCTTCTCTCCGCGGACAAATCCCGAATATTGAAGTTTCTGGACTGCGGACTTCCTGTTTTCGTACTGGACAAGGCAGGAGAGGTCGAGCAGCTGAAAAAAGCATTCCCCCGGGTTGACATCTACGTCCAGGATCTTCGGGCAGATTTCGAAAAAGTTCTGCCCGCGACCCGTGGACGAAGCCTCTTTGAGCTCAGCGGAGCAAGCCGTTTCGGACTATACTCCCCGCTTCGCAGCGAACTGGACACACTGATAGGTCTCTACGCGGCTTACATACGGATCACAACTCCGTCCATATACCGCGAATACATCAAAATCATGGACCTTGTCGCAATCGGAACCATAAGCGACCTTATGCCGATGACAGGGGAGAACCGCATTCTCGTGCGCACAGGCCTGAAACAGCTGGAAAAAAACGAAAGGACGTCACTTCAAGGTTTTCTCGCCATGCAGAATCTCCTAGGGCGCCAGATTTCCGGCACAGACGTCAGCTGGCAAATATCCCCGCTCATCAACGCAGCAGGACGGATGGGACAGCCGGATGTAGCGATAAAAATGCTTCTTGCGGAAAACCGGATCGAAGCGGACAGTCTCGCGTCGCGCCTCCAGGAGCTCAACAAAGAAAGACAGAAAGCCGGAGAGACCTGCTGGAGCCGTCTCTATCCCGCTGCACGCAAGAGCTGGGAGGACACCGGCGGCAAACTCGTTCTTGTGATGGACAGCAACATCCCGCGCGGCATCACGGGAATCTTTGCAACCCGGCTGGAGAAGGCGTTCCGCTCACCCGCAATGGTGATAACCCAAACGCAGGACAGCCGGGCGGTAGGAAGCATGCGCAGCCCGAAAAATTTCAACTGCCACAATTTTCTGCAGGGCTACAGCGACCTTCTCGACGACTACGGCGGGCACAACTTCGCCGGTGGATTCACCACGGATAGCGTCCGGATCCAGACGTTCGTAAAACGTGTCATGAACGATGTGGACTACATGGACATCGAACCGCTCGAAGAGGATGCCATCGACATCGACGCGGTGATACCGGAGGGCCTCTTCACGGAAGGAATAATCAAGATAGTTGACATGATGGAGCCATACGGAGAAGCAAATCCGACTCTGGTTTTCGAGATCAAAGGCGCAACGATAGAGAATCTCACCGCAATGACGAACCAGAAGGACGCAGGGAGCAACCACCTCCGGATGAACATCTCCTACGGCTCGTATAAATGGCCTGCGGTATTTTGGGCTGCAGGCGAACGGGCAGGACGCGATTTCTGCGACGGAGACCGGGTGAATGTTGCTTTCCGCCTCGGACATAATTACTTCCGCGGGCAGGACACTCTGCAGCTGACCATACAGGATATAAAACGGGTGTGATGACATATGAAAAAATATTTCATCTCAATCCTGCTAGTCGTCTCATTCGCCGCTGTATTCGCGCACCCGGCACTCGCCCGGCAACCGGACGCGGCGGGGAGCCCCCGCGTATCTACCGCGGTGCAAGCGGAACCGACAGGCGCATGGCAGCCGGAGGAAGAGCACCCGGCACTCGCCCGGCAGATAGCCGCACCAGCGGAGCAAAGTGCGGACGCACAACCGGCAGCCTGGACAAAATCACGGGAGCCGGACAAAGCGGGAGACTCCCGCGAATCTACCGCGGTGCATGAAACACCATCAGGCGCATGGCAGCCGGACGCAGCGCCTGGACTCCTCCCGGCGGCATCTCAGAGCGCTGCGACACCGAATCTCTCCGATCCCGAGCTCGAGCACTGGAACGCGGCGCGAATCAGCCTTGTCACAATCGGTCCGGACAGCCCTGTATACAGCAGATTCGGTCATACGGGACTTCTCGTTGAAGAGCATGGCAAGCCAAGTCTTCTCTACGACTGGGGACGGTTTTCTTTCGCCGGCAGCCTTGTCTTTGACTTTGCAAAGGGCGTCCTCTGGTACGAGGGAGGTGTGTCCTATGCGCCCGCTGCCATCTCGTGGTACATCGAACGGAACCGGAGCGTGAGTATCGTGGAATTGTCCCTCTCGGCACAGCAGAAAGCCGGAATTGCCGCCTATGTCCAGGAAAGCGTCAGGGAAGAGAACCGCGTATACCTCTACGACTACTACATGAACAACTGTGCCACAAAGATCCGCGACATAATCGCCAGGAATGCCGCGCCGGAGTTTGAGGCATGGTCCCACAGCACGGAGGACTTTACGTTCAGGCACTACCTGAACCGGAACATCAGCGGGAATTATTTCTGGTGGCTCACCATCAACCTAGTCTCCGGTCCGTTCTGCGAAAAACCCCGAGACCGCTGGGATGCTATGTTCCTGCCCGATGTAGTTGAACGCTCCGTGCTGGAATTCGACGGGCCGCCGCTTGCCCTGAAGAGGACAATTCTCCACCAAAGCACCCGGAAGCCGCTGACGGATCATTCGGTTCGCAACACGGCAATCACGGCGGCGGCAAGCCTTTCCATATCCCTTCTGTGCCTTTTCTCGCTTCACGGAGCGTCAAAGTGCGCCAAAGACATTCGCCGGAAGATGGTCGCATACAAAACCGTCACAATCTCATTCGACCTCTTTTTCGGAGCGATCGGAACATTTCTCCTGTATGCAATGCTCTTCTCCGCCCACCAGGTGGCTTACGGCAACGAAAACATAGCCCTGTTCAATCCGCTCCTCATCGCCGCGGCCGTCCTCTCATTCCATTTGGAAAAGCATCAAAAATCGCTGCTTGCGATATATCGGATTCTCCTTGCAGCCTCCGCCCTCCTCTTCGCTTTGAAAATCATACTTCCTGGCGTATTTTTCCAGGACAACCTCGCTTTCATCATCCTTGCAGCCCCATACTACGCAGCAAACGCTGTCGCGCTGAAAAACATGAAAACCGAATCCGAGTCACGTCAGAAGCCGAATCGTGAAAGTGCTTCCTGACGCGAAGCGGATTCCTGAAGCGAAAATGCCTCCTGATATGAAAAGGCGCGCCCCATGGGGCGCGCCTTTTCGTTAAAACTGTTATCTCAAATCTCTCAAACCAGCAAAAGAGGCTTCCTATCAGAAGAAAGCCACAATTCCGATCACGTAGATGATGATGATACACACCGGAACAACAAAACGGAAAATGGGCTTCATCCAATCCTCTACCTTGATGCCGCGCCCCAAATTCGCCTCGGTCTTGAAGCCTTCCCAACCCCAACCGATCTTGTTGCAACAGAAAAGAGCAAACACAAGGCTCCCCAAGGGAAGAATATTGTTGCTCACAATGAAATCCCAGAAGTCCAACCACGCGCTGCCGGGTCCGAAAGGATGAAAATTGAGACGACTGTAGCCCAAAGCAGTGGTGAGGGCGATAAGGAACACCCCGACGCCGCAGATCACACTTGCCTTCATGCGGCCCCATTTCGTAAGATCCCTGACCATCGCCACGATGTTCTCGCAGACAGCAAGCATCGTGCTCATGGCAGCGAAAACCATGAAGAGGAAGAAGAGTGAGCCCCAGAGCCTCCCGGAAGACATCCTGGTGAACACCGTGGCCATGGTGTCAAACAGAAGACTCGGACCGGCATTCACCTCCAAACCGAACGACGAGCATGCGGGGAACATGATGAACCCGGCAAGAAGAGCCACAATGGTGTCAAGGATGATAACGTTGCGGCTCTCTCCCAGCAATGACTGATCCTTGTTTACGTACGATCCGAAAATCGCCATGCTTCCCATGCCTATCGAGAGCGTGAAGAATGCCTGGTTCATGGCTCCGACCACAACGCGGGATGTAATCTTGGAAAAATCCGGTTTCAGGTAAAAAGAAAGTCCCTCAGACGCGCCCCGGAGAGTTGCGGAGTGGATTGCAAGCCCAACCATCAATACGAAGAGCAGGATCATCATGGGCTTTGTCACCCTCTCGAGACCGCCCTGAAGCCCCACGGAAAGCACCGCAAAACAGATCACACAGGCGACCGCAAGATATGTCACGTTTACTTTTGGATCGGTTATCATGCCGACAAACGAAAGCCCCGCAGTCTTCCCGCCCAAGAATCTCACGAAATAGTAGATCATCCAGCCGGTTACAACCGTATAGAATGCCATAAGCGCAATGTTACCGAAAAGAGAAGCGTAGCCGTGCCAGTGCCACTTCTGCCCCTTCTTCTCCAGAGCCTGGTACATGTGCACGGGGCTCTTCTGCGCCGCGCGCCCTATGGCGAACTCCATGGTCATCACAGGCAGCCCCAGGACGACAAGACAGACAAGATACAGAACAACAAACGCTCCGCCGCCGTACTGTCCCACCATCCACGGAAATTTCCAAACGTTGCCGCAGCCTATCGCACAACCGGCAGAAAGAAGCAGGAACCCCAGTCGAGTCCCGAGCTTTTCCCTTTCGTCAGACATAAAAACCCTCCTAACAGAGTCCGGAAAAACCGAACTCAGCAATCACACCCCGCGGCGGATAGGTCGGGAAAGACCTGAATATCACAAACCCGGAAGAGACAAAGCCGTCTCAGCCGAGAAAAACCGCATGCGCGATCCGAATAAAAAATAAAGCCCTCTCATTGGCGAGAGGGCAACGGAGTGGCGGGGATTTGAACCCCGGATACCCTTACGAGTATACTTCCTTAGCAGGGAAGCGCCTTCGGCCGCTCGGCCACCGCTCCATTTTTCGGAGAGCGAGGGATTCGAACCCCCGGAGATTTGCACCTCAACGGTTTTCAAGACCGCCGCCTTCGACCTCTCGGCCAGCTCTCCAAGCGACACCCCGAAACACCACGGCGTGTTCGATTTCAAACAGCTGGAGGTAGCGATGCAACCTGCCGATTACGCTGCGAATGCACGCACCCGCTGTTTTCAAGTCTAAACTACACCAAAGCATCTGCCTTTGTCAAGCGCGGCGGGGAATTTTTTCTTTCAGCTGCGGTTCGCCGGATTATCACTCAAAGAAGCATAACCAACACTTTGTGGGATTCTTTCTTTCAGATTCGGTTCGCCGGTCTGCTCTCTTGCCTGCATCTTTTGTCCACGTCTTCCGCAAGAGGCCCTGCAGACCACGCCGCGGCATATCGGACATCCACACGCACTCAAGCAAATCGCGTCTTCCACCTAAAGCCGTAAGCCCGTGCCGCAGCAAACCATACACACGCGCTCAGACAAATCGCGTCTTCCGCAAAAGGCCCTGCAGATCACGCCGCGGCAAACCATCAAATCCCGCCATTGAAACAAAAACATGCTTTACAATAAAATAATAACAAATTTCACAAAACGGGACTTACAAGACTGTTGTCTTGTACCCGGACATATGGAGGCAAAAATGCCTGAAAAGAAAAAAGTAGGGTTTGCCAGCTCGTTCGGCTTCATTATGGCGGCGGCGGGCAGCGCAATCGGACTCGGAAACCTCTGGGGCTTCCCTTACAAAACCGCAAAAGGCGGCGGAGCGGCATTCGTCATCCTTTATATTCTGAGCGTGCTGCTTCTTGGAGCCGTCACAATGCTCTCTGAAATGCATATCGGAAAGCGCGTCCACGCCAACCCCGTCACCGCGTACAAAAGCGTCAGTCGCAAGGCTGGATGGTTCGGTCTTGTAGCCGTGCTCATACCGTTCTTCATCACATGCTACTACTGCGTTCTCGGTGGCTGGACTGTGAAATATGCTTTGAACTCGTTCAGCGGCAACAGCGGAATCATCGCCAGTTTCAGCACAAACACGGGGGAAGTGATTCTCTACACGGCGATTTTCGTAGCCCTCGCGCTCGCCATCATCGGAGCGGGAGTCGAGGGAGGAATCGAGAAGCTCTCAAAAATCCTCATGCCCGCCCTGTTCGCGATACTCCTGGGAATTGTGATATACTCCCTCTCCCTGGGAGAAGGCGTGAAAGAAGGCATCACATTTTACTTGAAGCCGGACTTCTCAAACATCTCGTTCAGCACCGTGCTCCTCGCCATGGGTCAGGCTTTCTGGAGCCTCTCCCTCGGAATGGGAATCATGCTCACATACGGCTCATACTGCGGACAGGACATCAATTTGGTAAGATCCACAGCCATGATCTGCATATTCGACACACTGGTGGCGCTCCTAGCCGGACTCGCGATCTTCCCCGCAGTAGCCCATTTTGATCCCGCGCTGCTCGATGGTTCTAAAGGTCTCGCGCTGATTTACATCATCCTCCCGCAGGTATTTGAAAGCATGGGCGCCATCGGTAAGATTGTCAGCTTCTTCTTCTTTACAATGGTGACAATCGCGGCGCTGACGTCAATCATGAGCCTCTACGAGGTCTGCACACAGTTCGTTCTTCAGAAGTTCCATACCCACAGGAAACGTTCAATCACAATAGTAAGCATCCTGTGTCTCATCATATCGATCCCGGTGGGAATATCGCTGGGGCATGTGGGAATCCTGGAGGAGTCCTCCCCCGCCCTCTTTGGTCTTGACTGGCTCACCTTCTTCGACGAGGTGACAAACACGGTTCTCATGCCAATCTGCGCGCTCTTTGCCTGCATCGGCATTGGCTGGATACTGAAGCCGGAGGTGGCAATCCGCGAGATGAGGGAGGAAGGCACCGTGATAAGCGACACTCTTGCTCGTGTCTACACCATCTTCGTCAAGTACATCACCCCGCTGCTTATCATAGTCATTGAAATCGGCGGTCTTAAAAGCGAGATACAGGCGGGCAACATCGGAGTCGTTGTCACTGCTGTTGTCCTCATGCTCATCTGCATCGCGGTTTACTTCAGGTTCTACGTGAATGCCTACACGGGCACAAACGACGACGAGCGCTTGGTGAAAAACGAACTTTGAATGCTCTGCCGGAAGGCCAAGGAAACACTGGTAAACAACAAACCAGAAAAAGAAAACGGGTTGCCGATTGGCAACCCGTTTTTGTCGGAGATTTTGAATATTCAGTGTTTATATCATTTTTCAATTTTTTAGCAGTCGAGCTTTTTTTGCGTATAAATATAACTACCTTTAACTAAAACTTATTTATACAACCTATTTCTTAAATATGAACAAATACTCATGAGCGAGCAACAGGAAATTAAACTTTATACTGTTTGTTTTCCAGTAACCGGTTGCTCGGCAGTTATGCTGTTCTTTC
>CAMKPI010000049.1 GCA_946414625.1 uncultured Spirochaetaceae bacterium
CTCCACACATTCTATTCAATCCTTTGTGCTGTTTGGTTTTTCGCCGTTTTCACTCCAAAAATCGTGTTCCACCGGTGAAAGCCTCAGCCCAAGGACAAAATTTCCATCGCGGCGCTTCTTTCTCTCAAACCCGCGCTGCTCAACGGCATTATAAAAGTCCGTCGTACTCCTGATGTAGTCCCCCGTCCTCGCACAGTAAGCACGATATGCGCTATAGAGCTCCCCGGATTTCTCATACACCCTCTCGTCGACCTCGCAGCAATCGTCGAGGAAATGGGAAAGCCAGTCGCTGTCCTCCTTGTATTTGCCGATGGCGTCCTCAACGCACTGCGGCAGACGGAAATTGAACTCTTCCTTGATTGCCTCCTGCGCCCCTTCGATGATCCACTTGAGTATGTAGGGGGCAGCATTCTTCTCGAGGTGTCCCGCATAGTTCTTGATATCCTTCTTGCCGGTGATGGTCGCGCCGAAAGGAATGACGATGAGCCGCCGCCAAATCCCGGCGTCCATCCCGCCGACCTTCGGAAGGTGGTTGGTGTAAAGCACCAGCGTGTGGCTCGGCGTGAAATCAAAGGGAGCCTTGAATTTCTTCTCGCCCCTGATTTTGTCGGTGCTGCATAGCTGCTTGACGATGGACGCGGAAAGCCGCACCCCCTCCTCAAGCTCTGCGGCAATCAGGAGCCTCTTTCCTTTGGCGTCGGCGATTTCCGGTTTCACGTTGCGGCGGCACCCCGCCGTCAGCGCGTCCGCCGAGATGCTCCCCGCGTAGGTGCCGAGCACCCACGCTATTGTGTTCCAAAAGGTACTCTTCCCGTTCGCGCCCTCACCATAGCTGATGATGAGAGCCTCCAGATACACCGAGCCGACGGCAACCAGTCCGCAGATTTTCTTTACATACCCGACCAGCTCTATATCGCCCTCGAAGATCGTGTAGAGAAAGTCTTTCCATAGGTCCTTGCCGTCATCTCCCGGCGCAGTGCTGCATATTTTCGTGATGAGGTCGCTGTAAATGAAGTCATGCCGCCCCTCCATTCCTTTCGCGAGGTCGTAAGTCCCGTCCTGGCAATTCAAAAGGAACGCGTCCCGGTCGAAGTCTGTCGGCTTTGCGAGAAGAGGCGGTTTCGCCGCCTGCAGCGCGGACACGACATACTTCATATCCCTTCTCTTCAAGGCAAACGCCTTATATGAAAGCGCGGAGATGTAGGCAAGGTACGCCTTTCTCTGATCCGCCCCAATCAGTTTCTCAAGAGCCTTGCCGCCCACCTTCACAGCTTCCTCCGGCAGCCCCGCCGCGCAGAGAGCCCTGGCGGTGCGCTCCACTTCGTCCTCCGCATCGGCAAGCTGGAGGTCGAGGAACTCCTCCGCCGCCCCCACCGCACTTTCCCAGGATTCCTCCCAGAACTGCCCGTTGTAGCGCAGATAGTCCGTCGCCGGCGTGAACCGGAGCTCGTTTCCGTATTCCTTCACCAGCACTTTCGACTGCCCGAGGTCGGAGTAATCGGTGGGCCTCAGGCTGCCGCCGAAGTCATTGTTATATTCTTCCGGGGCTATGTAGCCCTTCTCTCCCTGTACCTTCTTACAAAACTTGCACGCGCTCTTCCAGATTTTGGAAAGCTCCGAGTCCGAAAGCGGCGGGTCGCATTTTTCGGCGCGTTCCAGGAAAAGCGCATGCGCCCTGTCCGTCTCGCCGTATTTCTTGAGCACCCGCCCCGCAAAATGGGACAGCGTGCTGTTCCGGCTCCCCTCGCGAATCAAACTATATGGTATGTCGATTGTACTTTCAGGCTTTTCCGCGACGCCGTCCAATATTTCATCAATCATCATGAAGCCCTCGTGCCAGAAGACCTCGTCAGCGCTGACGTCAGAGCCGTACATGAAGCGGCTGGAGTCAAGCGCATTGCTGTCGAAGAAGGGATATTTCCCGTAGAGCTTCTTCTTCAGTTCTGCGATTCTCTCCGCGCTCTCGCAACTGGCGATAGGCGCGTGGAAATGGAACCTCGGCCTCGCGCTTTTGGCTCCTTTCGGCTTCATATTGTGTCGGCTGGGCGTAGTGGCGAAATCAACGTCCCGCAGTTCCTCATCCGCCGCCAGCTTCTCCGGCGTGATCCATTTCTCCGGATCGTCTGTGTAGTCATTGTCGACATCCATCTCCAGCACTGCGGCTTCCTCAAAATTATCCTTGCTACGGTAATTGTCTTTGTATTTGGCGGCAACGTGGTCGTATCTGACCGCCGACGCAAGCTCCGCCGCGCTTGACGCCTCGACCCTGTGCGGATAGACGCAGTTCAACGCGTCACCCACGCTCTTTGATGTGTAAATAACGAGCCTCATTCATATGCCCCCATTCTTTGTTTCCACGCAATCTTCCGTAAAATAGCGAATCGGCATCCCGCGCCGCTCCGCCCGACGGATTTCCTCCGCCATTCCATCCGTGATCTTCGACCCGAACACCCAGAGTTCCGCGCACTTGGTGAGAAATACCAAGCCCATATGTGTAGCCTCATCCCTCTCCGTCTCCTCAGACATGAATCTCGGCAGGAAAAGGTGCGGCGCAAAAGGAATGGCACCGCTTTCAAAAGCGAATCTGCAGTAGCGGATGGCGTTCTCTGTGTTGCGCTCGGTATCTCCGGCATAGGGCGACGCGACGTACACCACCGGCCTCCAGGCGCGTCGCTCGATGTTCGCGATGGCGCTGTGCGGCACGGGGTCACGGTATCCTTCGTCGTTAAACTTGCTGACTTCCACGGTTTCGTCCTCCTTTCGTTAGAATACGGGCGGCTGAAGCCTGTCCCACCTTCTAAAAGAGAAAAGCGTCACGATTTGACGAAGAAAATCAAAAAAATTTTCAGGCCAGCGGCAAAAAGTCCGTTGGCTTTTTTTTTTTCCTTTTTAATAGCCGAAGCAACCGAAGAAATTGTCCGGCTTCGTCAAACTGATCCGCTTTTCTCTTTTGGATAGTGGAGAGGAAGGCGGCAGAAAAAATTTTTTCGAGGAAAATCAAAAATTCTTCGTCAAAACATCCGGCTTTTCTCTTTTGGTAAGTGGGAGGGCAGAAAAGCCCCTGAGAAAGGAGGACGCTACATGGACGAAAACAATATCAAGACACCTACGGAACCTGTGAGCGACGCGGAGCTTGCCGACACGCTCATTGCCGTGAGTGTGGTGTCGAAGCGGCTGGCCGAGAGGCTGAGAACAAAAAAAGAGCCTTCCGTTGACACGCAAACGGAAGGCAACTCGAATGGAGGATGACAATCATGGGAAAAGTTGAAGAACTGGTAAGCTCGCTGGACGATATGGCGGCTTGCAGCGAACGGCTGATGAAGGCGCTGCTTGGCGTCCGCGACATCATCAAGGGAAACAGGAAGAAGGCGGAGAGCAAAGCAGCCACCGCAAAGGTAGCCGAGCCTGAAAAGGCCGAAACTAAGCCGCCCGAGCCGGAGAAGCCCAAGGCCAAGACTTACACGTTCGTCGAGGTGCGGCAGGCATGCTCGGCTAAGGCGCACGAGGGCTACACAGAGCAGATCAGAGCGCTGATCGCAAAGTATGGAGCTGACAGGCTCTCCGCTGTGAAGGAAGAGGACTACGCGGCTATCATGGCTGACCTGGAGGCATTGTCATGAGCGAGCATTCGCTGTTCTCCCCGTCCGCCAGCCACAGGACTCTGAACTGCCCACCAAGCCTCATGCTCTGCGCGAACCAGCCCGAAGGGGCAAGCGCTTACGCCGAGGAAGGGACATGCGCCCACGAACTCTGCGCGTATCTCGTGGAAAAGTCTCTGGGACGCCGCGTGAGAGACCCGACCGGGAACCTGTCGTACTATAACGCCGAGATGCAGGGGTGCGCCGAGGGCTACACCGACTACGTCATGGAATCATATGATCAAGCCAAGATATCATGCCCGGATGCACGTGTCTTCGTCGAGCAGCGGGTTGATATCTCCCGATGGGTTCCCGGCTGCGGCGGCACCGCGGACTGCATCATCATCGCAGACGGCACGCTCACGGTCATTGATTACAAACACGGCGTCGGCGTTCCCGTCAGCGCGAAGTCCGACGAATTCGGCGGCAACCCGCAGCTCATGTGCTATTGTCTTGGCGCGATTGAGATGTTTGATGGTATCTACAATATCGACACCGTCAAAATGGCCATCTACCAGCCCCGGCGCGAGAACGTCAGCGAACACACCATGAGCAAGAACGATCTCTTGCGATGGGCGGATGAAGTCCTCGCCCCCACTGCGAAGCTGGCTCTTGAAGGGAAAGGAGAGTTCAAGGCGGGTGAGCATTGCAGGTTCTGCAAAATCAAAGCTACATGCAGGACACGTGCCGAACAGAATCTGGCTGCCGCCAGGTACGACTTCCAGCCGCCCGCCGAGCTGTCGGACGAAGAAATCGACGAGATTCTTCTCAGGACCGACCATTATACAGATTGGTTAGGCGACATCAAGGAATACGCGCTGTCACAGGCTCTGCAAGGAAAGGATTTCGAGCATTTCAAGGTTGTCGAGGGGCGGAGCGTCAGGAAGTACAGGTCCGAAACAGACGTAGCGGGAGCCGTTATAGCCGCTGGGTACGACCCTTATGAGAAAAAACTCCTCGGCATCACCGCGATGACGAACCTTCTCGGGAAGAAGAAGTTCCAGGAGATTCTCGGCGATCTTACGTTCAAACCACAGGGCAAGCCTACACTCGTCCTGAAGTCGGACAGGCGTCCGGCATGGAAAAATACCGCAGAAGAAGATTTCAATATGTAAAGGAGCGATTGATTATGTCAAAATTCGTAAATCCAACCAAGGTTGTCACGGGGCTCTGCACGTTCAGTTTCCTCAACTGCTGGGAGCCGAAGGCCATCGAGGGCGGCAAGCCCAAGTTCTCGGTGTCGCTGGTCATCCCCAAGAGCGATACCAAGACCGTGGAGAAGATCAACGTCGCGATTGAGGCCGCATACGAGGAAGGAAAAGGGAAGCTCAAGGGCAACGGCAAGTCCGTCCCCGCCCTCTCGGCTCTCCGCACGCCGCTTCGCGACGGAGATACCGACCGTCCCGATGACGAAGTCTATAAAGGATGCTGGTTCATCAACGCCAACTCGGACACCGCGCCCGGCATCGTGGACGCCGAGTGCCAGCCTATCCTCACCCGCTCGGAGATGTACAGCGGTGTCAAGGGTCGCGCCAGCATTAATATGTACGCCTACAATGTGAACGGCAATCGCGGCATCGCGTGCGGTCTGAACAACCTCCAGAAGCTCTCCGATGGCACACCGCTCGGCGGCAAGTCCCGCGCTGAGGATGACTTCGCTACGGCCGATGATGACGATTTCCTGAACTAATAAAAAGCGGGACAGCGGGAGTTTCAAAGGCTCCCGCTGTCCCGGAAAGGTGGCAAACAACATGAATGAGATGGACTTATATGAGGTGGCAAAGCGAATCGTCGTATTCGCCGGCTTCGGCATCATACTGGCGCTGGGCGTTTCCGAGTTTTCCAAGTTTGTATGCTTTCTCCATGATGTAGCGAAGGATCGTCTCCTTCCACGCATAAAGAGACTCATATCCCGTTGATAGAGGGGCGGCGGCAAAACGCCGCCCTATTCTATTATCCGAAAGGAGCGTACCATGAACACAACCATCAAAACAATATCCATAGATATCGAAACATATAGCAGCATCGACCTCGTGAAATGCGGTGTCTACAAATACGCCGAAAGCCCGGATTTTGAGATATTACTCTTCGCTTACTCGGTCAATGAAGGTGATGTCTGTGTAGTGGACGTTGCCAGCGGAGAGGAAGTCCCGGAAGAGATACTCGCTGCTCTGGCGGATGATTCCGTGGAGAAGTGGGCGTACAATGCGCAGTTCGAGCGCGTCTGCCTGTCGAGCTGGCTGCGGCGTCATCACCCGGAGCATTTCCACAGCTATAGCATACCGGAGGACACGGTCGGGGATTACATCTCCCCTTACTCTTGGAAATGCTCACGGGTATGGGGCGCATACATGGGGTTACCATTGTCATTGAAAGGTATCGGGACCGTACTGAAGCTCGACGAGCAGAAGATGGACGAGGGCGCGGCGCTGATACGCTATTTCTGCAAACCCTGCCGCCCGACAAAGGCAAACGGTGGGCGAACGCGGAATCTCCCCCACCACGCTCCGGACAAGTGGTCCATATTCAAGGAATATAACAAACGGGATGTCGAGGTAGAGCTTGCCATCAAGGCGCGACTGGCGAGATTTCCGGTGCCGGATTTCGTTTGGGACGAGTACCATCTCGACCAGGAAATCAACGACCGGGGCATCCTCGTCGACATGAAGCTGGTAGAGCAGGCAATCGCCATCGACACGAAAACAAAAGAAGCCCTGCTCTCCCGGATGAAGGAGATCACAGGGCTTGATAATCCAAATAGTGTAGCGCAGATCAAGTCTTGGCTGGCCCAGAGAGGCGTCGAGACAGAGTCGCTGGATAAGAAGGCAGTAGAAGAGTTATTACCGGGCGCAGATGAAGATGTAGCGAACGCTCTCTCCTGCCGCCAGCAGCTCGCCAAGTCCTCCGTCAGCAAATACGCTGCCATGCAGAACGCCGTCTGCGCTGACGGGCGTGCGCGTGGAATGTTCGCATTCTACGGCGCGAACCGCACCGGTAGATGGGCAGGACGCATCATTCAACTCCAGAATCTCCCACAGAACCATATAGATGATCTCTCGGAAGCCCGTGATCTCGTCCGCGACGGTAACTACAAAGCTCTTGAAATGCTCTACGACAACATCCCAAGCGTACTGTCAGAACTTATCCGCACCGCGTTCATCCCAAAGCCCGGATACAAATACATTGTTGCCGACTTCAGCGCCATCGAGGCACGTGTCCTGAGTTTCCTCGCCGGAGAAACATGGCGGATACAGGTGTTTAAGGACGGCAAAGATATATACTGCGCGTCGGCTTCACAGATGTTTGGCGTCCCCGTCGAAAAGCACGGTATCAACAGCCACCTCCGCCAGAAAGGCAAAATTGCGGAACTCGCGCTTGGCTACGGCGGCTCCGTTGGTGCACTCAAGGCTATGGGCGCACTGGAAATGGGGCTGACAGAGAATGAATTGCAGCCGCTGGTCAATGCGTGGCGCGAGGCGAACCCGAACATCACCCGCTTCTGGTGGGATGTAGACGCCGCCATCAAAAAGGCAGTAAAGGAAAGGGCACCGGTTGATTCTCGCGGATTCCGATTTCAATGGCAAAGCGGCATTCTGTTCATCGGCCTCCCCTCCGGGCGGCGGCTCTCTTACGTGAAGCCCCGGATCGGCGAGAACCAATTTGGCTCGGAGTCCGTGACCTATGAAGGTCTGAATCTCGGAAAGTGGACTCGAATCGAGAGCTACGGCCCAAAGTTCACGGAAAACATCGTCCAAGCTGTGTCGCGAGACATTCTTGCATACGCAATGAAAACGCTCCGCCACTGCTTCATCGTGGGGAGCGTTCATGATGAGTTAGTTATCGAAAGTCCGCCTGATACAGCCGTACAAACAATATGTAACAAGATGAATGATCCACCATCGTGGGGAACGGATATTAATCTCATAGCAGACGGGTACGAATGTTGTTTCTATATGAAAAAGTAAGCAGAACATAATTGCTTAGGCTTGCTATATATGGTATCATGATTAAAATCTCTTGAGAAAGGTGTACTGCCAAAGAATTATCCGACACCTGGGTTGAAAACAAAATACCTTTTTTATTGCGAGTGATGCTTATGTTGTATAAATATTATAATAAAAATTGCTTTGATTGGATGGACTCTCAAGATTCAAATAGTATAACAGCTGTTGTAACAGACCCCCCCTATGGAGTGCGTGAATATACTGAAGGCGAAATAAAAAAAAGAAGACTTGGCAAAGGCGGTATCTGGAGAATTCCACCTTCCTTTGACGGTCACAAACGGAATGCGCTCCCTCGTTTTTCTGTTATCAATGAGAGTCCTAAAGAAAGAGAAAATGTATATAATTTTTTCCATGAATGGGGAAAGAAACTGTATAGAATATTAGTTCCGGGAGGACACATATTTATCGCTTCGACTCCATTATTATCGGATATTGTTAGCCACGCAATGAGAGAAGCTCAGTTTGAGCGACGAGGGGAGATTATCAGAACGGTAACGACCTTAAGAGGTGGGGATCGGCCTAAAGGCGCAGAAGATGAATTTAAGGAATTGTCTATAATTCCACGAGGAATGTGGGAGCCGTGGGAACTATTTAGAAAACCCCTCTCAGAACGAACAATTGCAATAAATTTGCGAAAATGGCATGCGGGCGCGTTAAGGCGTGAGCATCCAAATACCCCTTGTGGAGATCTCTTCACAATTGGAAAAACTCCAAAAATCGAAAGAGTTATTGCTCCCCATCCAAGTATTAAGCCGCAACAATTCTTAAGAAAACTGGTTTACGCCTCTCTGCCAACAGGGAATGGGATTATTCTTGACCCGTTTGCAGGAAGCGGCTCCACTTTAGCAGCAGCTGAATATCATAATTTACGTAGCATCGGTCTTGAAATTGATTCGGAATTTTACAACATGGGAAAAGACGCTATTCCCCGTCTTGCTCAACTATACCGTTGATTGCCAAATATGATTATAATATTCAGATTTCATTGAAAATACCAAAAAAAAGGAGAATAATTGGGAACTGGTAGTTCTTTAATATTGTATCGATTTCGTTTTCTTTGCTTCGTGATTTTTATTATATCTGTATTTAAATACACTGTTCCATCACGCAATTTTGCTGTACCTACGTCCGTAGTAGTGTATGTCTCTGTTCGTTGAGAACCATTTTCTTTTAATTTACTGGGAACGTATTTCCAGTCACTTTGTAGACCTTCCTTAATTCCTTTCAAATTAGCTATCTGTACATGAATAAATTCAATATCTCCGTTATCGAGTATCCTATAGCAAACAACGATATGCCATCCGGAATGACCGTTATGCCCTTCGCCACCTTTAAATGCTTTATTTGCTGCTTTAACCTCTAAGCCAATACCCTTTTTTTCGTGTTTTAAATCAGGATATGCTTGATCGCTAAACTTTTTATAGTCACTGATTTTATCAAGTTCACTTGTGAACACATTGGAAACAATTCCACTAAAATTATTTGCTTGAATGATTTCACTAAGCACTATATTACTATCTTTTCGAAGCTTTTTGAAAACCTTTTGAGTATTTTTAAGCGCATCGAAAATCTCCTGTTGTGTTAAATCGTCAGGGAGAGGCACATCATGTAAAAACTCTTTCTTTAACAATTCCATCCTCCTCGCTTCCTCAAATAATAGCCATTCCGCACGTAGCTTGACTTCCAAAAAGTTCATTTTTTAATGAATATTATAACTAATCATACACATGATGTCTATATACACATCTTCAGCTTTTGCTGAATTTGTAGCGGAAATCAATAATGTTTTGCTATGGCTTGCAAAAATCCCATAACACCATAGTATGGTTTTTTCAAAGAAATGACGACGTAGCAAAATTACGTCGTATTTTTCATTGATACAGAAAGATGTATGACAATTTTTTAGCTTGGCCTAACCTAATATGCTGAAATCGAGATGATTCCAATTGCCGCAAAACCATTCTTTTACCGAATATGTCGCCGATCGTTTTGAAAACGAGCTATGGGAGTCCGTTGAAACAGTAATCAACGATAATCCCGAGCGCCTTGATCTCAATCTCAGGAAAGTCAAGACCGTAGACACTATTGAACTGCAAGAAATCACCGTAAAGCATGTCTGGACGAATGACCTTCCGAGCATGGAGATTTCCTTCGATGTAGCAGTGAGCGCAGAGATGGAGGTTAGGGAGCGCGACTACCATTACGATGTTTCAGAACTTGCCTATAAATGGTTTATTGTCCGCTTTAAGGGCAACCTTGAAAACGATTTAAACGACGCCATTGTTACCTATAAGGATGTGTATTCCAGCAAGAGCAGACAAAAAACTCCTCTGGATGACGCCCTTGTTCCCATCATCAACACGGAGCAGCTTGAAGAAGTCGCGGACAGAATTCTTGATAAATATTACAAGGATGCCAAACAACAGCCGATATGGGTCAATCCCCAGGAACTGGCCAAACGGATGGGGTTGAATGTCCAGGAATTCCACATTTCACGGGACAGCTCCATATTCGGCAGGATTTTCTTCCGTGCCACTACAACCGAAATATATGATCCCCTCACTGATGAAATGGTTCCTATGGACGTTTCTGAAAGAACCGTCTTTGTCGATCCAGATGTCTTTTTCCAAATCAACTTGGGCGCGTTCAACAACACCATAGTCCACGAATGCGTCCACTGGGAACTACACCGCAAAGCATTTGCTTTGGCGCGTTTATACAACAAAGACCTTGCCCAGATCGGATGCAAGGTCGCGGGGGGAATCGTTGAGGGCAAATGGGATTCCACCGACTGGATGGAATGGCAGGCAAACTCCCTTGCCCCGAAAATCCAGATGCCGCTATCAATGTTCAA
>CAMKPI010000050.1 GCA_946414625.1 uncultured Spirochaetaceae bacterium
AGAGCCTCCGCAGTGAGTAGCGTGTCCGATCCGGCTGGGCAGACCCCTCCCGCGGTGAGCTGTAGCGCCGATCCGGTTGGGAAGTCCTCGCTTGAGGGGAACCCATCCACCGACGTACGAACAAAGGATTTTCAGCATGGAGGTCAAAAGACCGCTGTGGTTGTGAATTGCTGCACCAGCCGCCGCATCGAGGATATTGCAAGCCAATTCGGGGCAGAGGTCTTCCGGACTGAGGTCGGGGAGCCCAACGTGGTTGAACTCTCCGCGTCTCTCCGGCGTCGGGGGTATTTTGTGCCGGTTTTGGGCGAGGGCTCCAACGGTGGAAACATCGTCTATCCCGCCCAGGTTCGCGACCCACTGAATACGCTGATGTGCATGCTTCTTCTTTTGTCCCGAGGTATGTCACTTGAGGCCGCGCTGCGGAAGATTCCGCCGTATATCAGCACTGACGCATATTTCGAAGACGGCGTCATGCATCTCTGGAATATTGATTTCAACAGCCTGAAAAGCCGATACCTGGAGCGGTTTGCCGCTGAATGGGAGAGCCGCGAATCCGGTCTTCTTAGCCGTGGAATATTCGACTATGAGATAATCCGTACTTCATCTCAAAGCGAGGAGATTCTTTTTGAGCGTCGAAGCTGTGATGCAGAGGAAATCAGGCACACGAAGAGGTCTTTTGACAGATTTGACGGGAATCTCGCCGGATCACTGAGAATTCACTTTTTCGACAAAGACGGGGCTGTATGCGCATATATATGGCTTCGCCCGAGCGGAACCGAGCCATTACTCAGAGTTCTCGCTGATGTGAGAGGAGGCGGTGCCGAAGCCGGGTCCTTGCACGACTATTTGCTGGACTGGCAGCGCGCCATGGTGTCGAGAGCGGCAGAAGCCCTGTGATTGTTTCTTCTTTGTTGATGTGAGGGAATTTGCATGGAAATATTAAGAGTTTCAGCAGAAGCTATGATCGCTTGACAAGATCCGGGTGTGTGGATCAGGGTATCAGGGTACGTAGGTCTCTACCTACCGTTTGGTAGAAAAATTTTCAAAAAATTTGAAAAAAACGCTGTTTAACCTTGCATCTGGGCATTTATTTCGGTAAAAGATTAAAGAGAAAAACACGGAAGCCATGGTCAAGGTTCGGTGTCGTAAGATTCCAGCCTTGCAGGGTTTCAAGAAAAAGGATGCATAGATGTACGCATTGGTTGAAATTTTGGGCAAGCAGTACAAAGCTGAGGTCGGTAAGGATATCCAGGTGGATCTCGTCCATGAGGATGAGGGTGCCAAGGTGACCTACGAATCGGTTCTTGCCATTGTGGATGGTGATTCCACAAGGTTTGGCACGCCGTATATCACGGGTGCGAGTGTTGTAGCCACGCTGAAGGAAAGCTTCAAGGACAAGAAGGTTCGTGTCTACAAGTTCCATAGAAGAAAGGGCTACCGCAGGACCCACGGCCACAGGCAGCAGTATTCAATCCTTTCGATCGACAGCATTAACGCTTAAGGAGGTACGCAGATGGCTCATCATAAAGGTGGCGGTTCGTCCAAGAACGGAAGAGATTCGAATGCCCAGAGGCTGGGTGTCAAGCGCTTCGGCGGTCAGGCTGTAAAGGCCGGTGAGATTATCGTGCGCCAGCACGGTACCAAGATCCATCCGGGTGACAATGTTGGACTTGGTTCGGATTACACGCTTTTCGCGAAGACTGAGGGTAAGGTTGATTTTTATAAGAGAAACAATCGTAACTACGTCAAGATCGACATGGCGGAGTAAGAGCTGTATATTCGTTCATGCGTATTATTGAGAGCGTCGTCAAGGCGCTCTTTTTCTTTGTCTGGGCAGGTTTTCCGGAAAAAGTCGCGTGCTGTTATTGCGCGGGAGGCGCAAAGAAGTGTGTGCCGGAGAGGGCTTGGACTTGCTTGTCGAATGACTCTTACACGCGCAAGAAAGGGGATTCGCATAGTCTCCGTGCCAAACTGGATGCGCCCTCCGTGTTACCAGATATCACCGCGCCACCATAGGGGATCCGCATAGTCTCCGTGCCAAACTGGATGTGTTGCGAATGCCTCTTATGCGCGCAAGTTGGGGAATCCCGCTCTTTTTCTTTGTCTGAAATTCAGTTATAATCGCGGCTATGGTAGGATTTGCGGATGAAACATATATAGATGTCGCTTCAGGGCGCGGCGGTCATGGCTGCGTTTCGTTCAGGCGTGAGAAATACGTTGAAAGGGGAGGTCCCGACGGCGGGGACGGGGGACGCGGGGGAGATCTCGTATTTGTTGTAAAAAACAATCTGCGGACCCTCTCTCATTTGAAGACAATCCGTACTTTCCGGGCGGAGAACGGGCAGAACGGAATGGGAGCCCGCTGCTACGGACGGGACGGCAGGGATATGGAAGTGCCGGTGCCTCCCGGAACGGTGATCCGCGACGCCGAGACCGGTGCGTTGATAAAGGATCTCGCGGGATTGGAACGCTTTGTGTTCCTCAAAGGCGGTAGAGGAGGGCTTGGGAACTGGCATTTTCGTTCGTCTACAAGGCAGGCTCCTCGTTTTGCGCAGCCGGGCGAGGAAGGCGTGGAGATGCGGGTCGGTCTCGAGCTGCAGCTGATTGCAGATATCGGTTTCGTGGGATATCCGAACGCAGGGAAAAGCAGCCTGATCAATATGCTTACTAACGCGAGAAGCCGTGTGGCTCCATATCCTTTTACTACCAAAATCCCTCATCTTGGTATGATGCGCCTCTATGGACAGGATGTGACCCTGGCGGACATTCCAGGGCTCATCGACGGAGCGTCCAGGGGTGAGGGTATGGGATTCAAGTTTCTGCGCCATATAACCCGGACCGCCGCACTCGCCTACTTTGTGGACATGTCGCTTCCGGACTGCCTGTCTCAGTACGAGTCACTGCGGTCTGAGCTCGGGGCATATTCGCCTGATCTTCTTAAAAAGCCGGAGATTCTTTTGGGAACAAAGCTTGACGAGACCGGTGCAAGAGATAATTTCAAGCTCTTCAAGGAAAAGTATGCGGACAAGGAAGTCTACGGCATCACGATTCTTGACGACGAGACTCTGAAACCTGTTATGAACGCTTTTGTGGACGTTGTGAAGAGAGTCCAGAATAGGAACTCCGGTCCTTCGGCGGACAGGGCGGAAGAGGAGAGCATCGGAGCGATTCAAAACGGCGCCAGTGCTACTCACGACGCTGAGGACGGATTTGATTCTGATACTTCCTTCGCGGAGTCTTCATCTGAAGACAATGGACGCGTTTCGGATGAAAGACGCTCCGACACTATTCACAAGTCCTTTTATGACGGATCGCCTCGCAAGGCTGACGCCGACGACTCGTTTTCCTGCCCGGAAGATGAAGACACCGACGATGAGTCGCCCGTGTTCGAGGAGGGCTGAAGGTGGAAGGTGTTGGTGTTAAAAACGCTGTGAAGACCGCTGTTCTTGGAGGAACATTCGACCCTGTTCACAGGGGGCATCTTGCTCTGATTCATGAAGTTGCGGCAAATACGGATTATACACACTTCGTTCTGCTTCCTGCGGCGTTGAGCAACTTTAAAAGGGATTCCCGACCTGTTGCTTCAGACAAGGAGAGACTCACAATGCTGCGCCTGGCTTTGTCTGATTATAAATCTATATATCCGGAAGATTTGAATGTTGAGATTGACATCTCAGAGATAGAGATCCACAGGGGCGGCGTCTCATATACATACGACACCGTCATGGCGCTGAAGAAGGAGCTTGGAGATCCGGGTCTGAATACAATCCCTGCCGAGCGCGGCGTTGAGAACTGCTCTGCGGGTGTCGATAATAGTCGCGCTGAGCGCGGCGCGGATAACCGTCCTGCGGGTTCCAGCACAAAGGACACGGAGCGCGGCGAGGGCGCAGGAAGTCGCCCTGCGTGCGCCGATAATAGTCGCGCTGAGCGCGGCGCGGATGATGCCGCTTTCGTGGTGTCAAATTGTTCGCCACAATCGTGTGGGGGTGGCACAAGCGGTGCCGAGCGCGGCGAGGGCGCGGGAAGTTGCCCTGCGTGCGCCGGGAAAAGCGCGGAATTCTGCCCAGAGGGTGCCGGGACAAAGGGCGCTGAGCGCGGCGCGGACTTGGAATTCTGCCTCAAGGCAGGAAGTGTCGCCCAGAGCCCCACCGAAAGCAGGCCACGCGATGATGACTCTGGTTCCTGTAAAGACATTGCTTCTTCCGACAGGATCGGCTTCATAATCGGGGACGACCATATTGAGCGACTCGGAAACTGGTATAAATACGATCTTCTGATAAATGAGGTGGAGTTTCTGATCTGTCCGAGACAGTGCGATGAAGCTGTGTGGTCGCGTCTTGACAGCGCTGTGTGTTATAAAAGAATAAACCTTGAAAAGAATTACGTCGAAAACTCCACGGATCTTCGCCGGGATTTCTTGAAGTATTCCTTCTATCTTTCTCCGTCCGTCCGAGACTACGCAATGAGAAATGAGATATATTACAAGCGGGCCCGGACGACGGAAGAACTGTCCGCTCACCTGAAGAAGACAGTGTCTGAAAAGAGGTATATCCATAGCATCGGGGTTGCGGAGACCACCGCGAGGATTCTTTGTCGCTACGGGCTGTCTGCGGACGTGGCTGAATGGAACGGTTTTTCCGCCGCTGAGTTTTGCGGGCTGTCTCACGATCTCGCCCGAGAGACTGTGGACTCCGTGCTTCTCAGATATTGCCGGGAGGCGGGGCTTCCGCTGACCGAAGACGAAGTCCTGCATCCGGTCCTTGCCCACGGAATAGTTTCCGCTGATATCGCGAGGCACCTTTGCGGAGAATACCCCGAAGAGTGGAGGCGGGCGATACAGGTGCACACCACAGGAGACACAGACATGTCGCCGCTCGCTCTCGCGCTTTTTGCCGCAGATTTCATCGAGCCGTCAAGAATCTATCTTGATGATGAAAAACGTGCATATTACCTTTCAAAACCGACATTGGAGAGCCTCGTTTATGTGGTTCTTTGCGACATGATGGCGCATTGGAGCACCAGGGCGGACATTACCGCCACGGAAAAAACCCTTCGGATGAAGGCGGCACTTGAAAACAGCATTTCGGAGGAGAGCCTGTGAAAACTCCGGCACGCGTGATGCGGAATATTCTTTTGCTCCTTTCAATTTGTGTTGTCTTAACCCTTTGCGCTGTATCGTGCAAAAAGGAAAAAAGCAATCAGGTATACTACGGCTACTGTGAACAGGCCTCGTTCATTCTCGTCTATAATGGCAGAAAGGACACTCTTTACTATGTGTCCGTTCCTACAGAGGCTATAAACGAATGGGGTTGGAGGCAGGGCTTCGAGTTTTACACTGATAGTTTCAGGAATTTTGTCGGTCTGGAGGAGACGGGATTGATCCTCACGAGCAATGAGGCTTTCATCACGGTAAAGAGTATATTGGATTCGCTTTCGCTTTCATCCGACCCTGAAAACCTTCGGAACCCGGAAAGCAAAGATATCTCGGACGGATCCGCAACGAGGAGGCTACGCACCCTTGTGGACATGTCAGCGGAATTCAGGAATCCGTCGGTCTCGGAGAAAATCAGGATTATTTGCGGTCTTGATTTAAGTCCACTTTTCGCTGTTTTGGGGAAGGACTCAACAAAAACAATCGTTTTGGACGCGAGAAGCGTGTTCACGGACGATTTGGACTTTTCACAGGAGTATTTCAGACGGTGGTTCACCCAGATTTTATAAAAAACAATAATAAAGATAAGACTACAGGATATATCCTTCTGTTTCTCGCCGGCCTTTCGTGGGGTATGATTGGGCTTTTTACAAACGGTCTGTCCTCTTCGGGGCTGAACAGCATCGAGATATCTTTCCTGCGCCAGCTGTTTGCGTTTCTGGAAGTCTTTGCGATCGTTCTTTGTAGATATGGCTTCAGGAGCCTTAGGGTCGATAGAACGTCCCTCTTCCTACTTGCCCTGCAAGGGTGTGTCGTGACAACGTTATTCTGCATTTTTTACGCTCTGACGATACAGATTCTGGGAGTTGCCACCGCCGTGGTGATGATGTATCTTGCTCCGGTCTTCGTGATTGTGATAAGCGCGCTGTTTTTCGGAGAAAGGATCACTGTGTTGAAAATACTCGCAATTGCGGTAAATCTCGCAGGATGCTACCTGTCGGCATCAAAAGGGGAAGTCGGTGCACTTAAAATCAACCGTGTCGGTCTTCTGTGTGGAGTGCTTTCAGGACTCGGTTATGCGCTGGTTTCCATTTTCGGCAAGATTTTCTCGAACCGCGGGATAAACAGCTTTGTCTCCGTGCTTTACATAAACCTGTTCAGCGTTGTAACTCTGTCCGTTCTTGCCTTCTTCAACAGGAGCGGAACGCCGCTTTTGCAGGGGAGGATTCTCCTTAATGGATTCGGTATAGGGCTTTTTGGCTCGGCTCTCGCGTATCTGTTTTATTACAGCGGCATGAAGCGGCCAGTAAACCTTTCCACCGCACCGGTTGTGGCGAGCGTCGAGGTAGTACTAGGCTCCATGATAGGAATATTCGTGTTCGGCGAGACTTGCAATTCCTATGTAGTTATCGGCATGATTTTGGTTGTGATGTCCATTGTGATAATCAGCATTGCGGAAAATAAAAAAAGATTATAATATGTATGTATAGGAGTTGCAAATGAAAAAAAGGATTTTGCTGTGCGCATTCCTTCTGGCTGTCGTTTGTCTGCCAGTCATTGCCGAGGGCGACTGGGAGACGTATTCTTACAGCGGCGTGCCGAGCCGGATCTCACGGGGCTTCACCCCGGGCTATGCTCCTTTTGGGGTAAAGAGCAGGATCATGGGAACATGGGTGCCGAACTACGAAAGGGCGATAGACCGCGCAACCGAAGAGGCTCTTTACGACGACGGAATCTATTGGAGCGATAGGGACTACGCCTCCGCAAGGCGAGCATACCGCGCGGAGATCTCCCGCCAGGTCTACAACCCGTATTTCTACGGTGAGATTGTGTTCAGCTACCAGAGGTGTTCTGTGGACTACGGCGACGGCTTCCCGATGAGCGGCGAGTACATGGTGGACGACGACGGTGTCGTATACATGCGCTACAGGGGAGACTATGTCGCCCTGCTTTATTTCAATTACAATTACACCCGGCTCTACGTTTTTGGCGAGAGCACGGATTATTATTTCGAGCGCGCTTACTGACGCCGAATAGTCGCTGTGTGCAGGAGCCCGGGTTTGTGGGCGCTTGCGTGCGTGGTGGGCGGAAGACCTCTTAAGTGTCTGCGGAGAAGAATTAAGGGGTTCGCTCGTGCTTGTTTTCGCGCGTGGCGGACGCCTCTTAAACTAGCGCAGTCACCGGATTGCAGGTTGGAATGGCGACCGAGTAAAGACTGCTAATAAATGACGCCTCTTAAACTAGCGCTGTCACCGGATTGCAGGGCGGACTCAGATTCAGACCACGCACTCTGGTGCTGGTTATGCTCCGCCCATGAGGCACAGAGCGTCCGATTTGAACGCCGGATTGCCGCGCCGTGAGCCCAGCCAATGCGCCCGTTATGCTTCTGCCTGGTCTTCATTGCGGATGACCGGTGATTTTTTTTAATATTAATATACGTTTTAATTATAGGGGATAAAATGCCGAATAAAAAAACGACAACGCCGAAGAATCTCGGTGCAAAATCGGGAACGGAGGGGACGGAAAAGTCCTCAAAGAACGGTTCCTATGGCGGTTATGTGAAGAGTATAGACGACTTCAATGCTCTTATGGAGCTTGTTAAGGCCGCAGAGGAGAAGTATGCCTCGTTTACACAGGAGCAGGTGGACAAAATCTTCAAGGCCGCAGCCACTGCCGCAAATAAGATGCGCATACCTCTTGCCAAAATGGCGGTTGAGGACACCGGCATGGGAGTGCTTGAAGACAAGATTATCAAGAACCACTACGCCAGCGAGTACATATACAACAAGCATAAGGACACGAAAACCTGCGGCGTCATCAGCGAAGACGTGACGGGAGGAACCAGGACCGTCGCTTCTCCTCTTGGAATCCTTGCGGGTATCATTCCAACCACGAATCCAACTTCAACGGCAATCTTCAAGGCTCTCATTTGCCTGAAGACCCGTAATGCTATCGTATTCTCGCCGCATCCCCGGGCAAAAAAATCCACAATTGCGGCGGCGAGGGTTGTGCTTGAAGCCGCCGTTGCCGCGGGTGCACCGGATCATATTATCGCTTGGATTGATGAGCCGACAATGGAGCTTTCCGACGCCCTCCTGCATCATCCTGACATCGCCTGCATACTCGCCACAGGAGGCCCCGGAATGGTTGCTGCGGCTTATTCCTCCGGAAAGCCTGCTTTGGGTGTGGGCCCCGGGAACGCTGCCGCGGTGATAGACGAGACCGCGGACGTGAAGATGGCCGTCTCATCTATAATGATGTCCAAGACTTTTGACAACGGTATGATTTGCGCATCGGAGCAGTCAGTCATCGTTGTCCAGGATGTCTACGAGGAGGTAAAGAAGGAGTTCATATACCGCGGAGCGTATCTTGTGAAGGGAGAGGACGAGAAGAAGATGATGGCCCTGCCTTTCATCGATCCCGAGCGTGGAACGGCTCATCCGGCGATTGTCGGTCAAAGCGCCGCGAAAATCGCAGAGCTCTCCGGTTTCAAGATTCCTTCCGATTCCAAAATTCTCCTCTGTGAGAGATCCGTTTTGGATTGGAACGATCCGTTCTCCCGGGAGAAGCTCTCTCCGATACTCACAATGTATAAGGCCAGGGATTTCCGTGAGGCCGTCGACATGTCGTATGAGTTGGTTATAAAAGGGGGCGCCGGACACACAGCGGATCTCTTCACCGACGAGCGCAAGCCTGACAGGATAAACTACTACGCCGAGAAGATGCCTGCCTGCCGCATCCTTGTCAACAGCCCTTCGTCCTACGGAGGAATTGGGGACCTTTTCAATTTCCGTCTGGAGCCGTCTTTATCCCTCGGATGCGGTTCATGGGGAGGAAACTCCGTCTCCGGCAACATCGGAGTGGAGCAGCTTTTGAACTATAAGACTGTGGCAGAGAGGAGGGAAAACATGCTCTGGTTCAAGGTTCCGCCCAAAATCTATTTCAAGCGGGGCGCGACCGAACTTGCCCTGAAGGTTCTGAAAGGTCATAAGAGGGCGTTCATAGTGACTGACCGGTTCCTTTTCAACTCCGGCGCTGTTGACAGGATCACAAAGGTCCTGGACAGGATCGGAATTGACCATCAGGTGTTTTTCGATGTGAAGCCGGATCCCACGCTCGCAACAATCCAACAGGCAATGGAGATTGTACGCCCCTACGAACCGGATCTTTTCATCGCGCTTGGCGGCGGATCCCCGATGGACGCGGCTAAGATAATGTGGCTCCTCTACGAACAGCCCGATACGAATTTCGAAGATCTCGCCATGCGCTTCATGGACATAAGAAAGCGAATCTGCCAGATTCCGGATCTCGGAAGTAAGGCGCAGATGGTTTGCATTCCTACCACCTCCGGAACCGGCAGCGAGGTGACGCCTTTTGCGATAATCACCGATGAGAAGACGCATTATAAATATGCGTTGGCTGACTACGCACTCACTCCGAATATTGCAATTGTGGATCCTGATTTTGTGGATCACATGCCGAAGGGACTGACAGCGGCTAGCGGAATTGACGCTCTGGTTCATTCTCTGGAGGCCTATGTGTCCTGTATGGCTACGAATTTCACCAATTCCAATGCCCTGGAAGCAACAAAGCTTGTGTTCCGGTATCTCGCCAGAAGCTACAAAGACGGTCCTAATGACCCGCAGGCACGGGAACGCATGCATTATGCCGCCACAATCGCCGGAATGGCTTTTGCAAACGCTTTCCTCGGACTTTGTCACTCTATGGCGCACAAGCTCGGGGCGCAGTTCTCGGTGCCTCACGGAGTTGCGAACGCCATGCTCATCAGACAGATTATCAAGTACAACGCAACGGACAGGCCTACCAAGCAGGCGGTGTTTCCGCAGTACAAGTATCCGAATGCCAAGACGAAGTACGCCCAGGTGGCGGATGAGCTCTCTCTCGGAGGAAAGAACGACGACGAGAAGGTCTCTTTGCTTATCAAAGCGGTTGACAATCTGATGACTGAGATTGAGTTGCCGAAGTCGATCAGGGAGTATGGAATCAAGGAAAAAGACTTCCTTGCCGCTCTTGACGAGATGACAGAGCGCGCGTTCGACGATCAGTGTACCGGTGCGAATCCGCGCTATCCGCTGATGAGCGAGATCCGGCAGATATACCTGGACGCCTACGAGGGCAAGGTTTGATGCCGCGAGGTAAGGTGCAAGATCCTTGCCATTGCAAAGAAGCAGAGGGTGAGCCACGGGCTCGCCCTCTGCGTTTATTTTTGTT
>CAMKPI010000051.1 GCA_946414625.1 uncultured Spirochaetaceae bacterium
GCGGGACCCATGGGCTTCTTTTGGTTGCAGGTTGTTTGCGGAGCCTAGATGAGAGGCGGGATTTTCTGCCATTTGTCTGGTGCTTGTGGTCTCTGGGTGAGAGGCGGGTTTTTCTGCGTTGAGGAATTTATCCTGGGCTGCGGGTGCCGGGTTTGATGCCCCCGCGGTTTTTTTGTTTGACGCTTTTTCTGCCATAATGCGTTAATTCTAGCACAACGCGCATCTCTGGTGTAAAATAAATATGCTGTCGCGCGTTATGTGCCGGTTCGTTTGGTGAATGTTGGATTTGTGGGACTGTATTCAGGCGGCGGGCTTCTTTCCGGTTCGTTTTCAGACGGATTGCATGCCCATGCGGAAATCTGCGGACAGGTATGTGCGCACAGTCTTTTGCAGATAGTTTTTGTTATTATGGAGTGTTGATATGGCTATAGAAGTGGGATACGGGGAGGCGTCTTACAGGCGGTTTGCCCCATCTAAATTTGTAAAATCATACGTCAAAAAGGTTTGCGATGAAATCGGGCTTGCCGGTGCGGCTTTTGGAGTGTCTTTTGTTTCTTCGGAGGATATCCGCGCGCTCAACCTGAAGTACAGGGGAATTGACGCGCCGACTGACATTTTGAGTTTTGCTGCCATGGACGACGCGGGAGAAGGTGAGGATTTTATCCTGCCCGGCAGGATGCAGCGGAATCTCGGGGATACGTATATCTGTATAGACGAATTGAAGGACAACGCAGCAAGATTTTCCGTGAGCGAGGACGAGGAGTTGAGGCGGCTTTTGATTCACGGAGTGCTTCATCTTTCAGGACGCGACCACAAGACAAACGAGCCTGGGGAGCCAATGCTGGCTCTGCAGGAGGAGATCCTCAAAAAGCTCGGGAATTGAGGGAGCGGATTCTGCGTTTGTGGGGAAGCGCTCGCCTGCAGCGTGTGGAAATGGGAAAACATAGCGCGTCACGGATCAAGCACCGACCGGAGAAGGAGACGCTCGTCCGCTCGCGCTGCAAGGGGAAAACATAGCGCGTCACGGATCAAGCCCTGGAGAAGGAGACTCTCGCCCATCCTCGCGGCAATGGGCGATAATGGTCGGGCTTAACGCAATGGCGATAAACGGAGAAGTTCGCCTGCAGCGTCCGCACGTCAATGGGGCCGGGCCCGCAGGCGGAGGTTTTGTAGAGCTCGCTCTCGCGCACTCTTCTGCGCGTCCGTTGGCGGGTTTTCAGAAACTGGATGAGCAGAGGCTCAGAAGTCTATACAGGGTGATGCTGGAGTTCGCTGGCGGAGGTTTTCAGAAGGGCGACGGGCTCTTTGCATTTTTCTTTTTTTGCGGAATCCGCAGTATGGGAATGTAGGAAATTTTTTGAAATAACGAACAATTTTATATTGACAGTATTGATATGTCTTTTTACTTTGTGTAATTTCTTGTATTTGTGCTCTTGTTTTTGGAATTGCGATTATTATAAACTGCGTATTGGCTCAATATTTGGATTGTAAACTCTGTCAATAATCATAAAAAATAAAAAAACGCTGTTCTGGGCTCTTAAAACGCATAATAAATAAAAATTAACTTTGTTTGGATTATATAAGTGTAATTCAAAAAACATAAGGTTTTTTGCTTTGCCTTATGTGGAAGGAGAGACGATGAATAATCTGAACGAAGTGATTGTGGAGGGAAATCTTGTCCGCGATCCCGAGCTGAAATGGCTGAAAGAGAACGAAGTGGCGGTGTGCCGCTTTTCGGTTGCGGTGAATAAGCGTTTCAAGGACAGAACGCGCGATATCTGGGTGGAGGACACGTCGTATTTTCTTGTGGAATCCTGGCGCGGGCTGGCAACGATGTGTTTCAAATATCTGAAAAAGGGCACTATGGTGCGCGTTGTGGGCGAGCTGAAGCAGTCTTTATGGAAGGACGCGAAAAACGATGGAAAAACCCGGGAGCGTGTTTACATCATCGCGGAGCACGTCGAGTTCAAGTTGCCGAAGAAAGACGAAAAGGACGGGAAGCCGGTGGCTGTGGACGACAACGTCAATATGGATGCCAGTGAGAACGACAATCTGCATTCCAGAGGGGCGCGAGAGGCAATGGACAGTGAGGCGATCTCTCGTGAGGACGATCTTCCGTACTGATTTGTTTTTTCGGATATCCGGGGCGTCGCCCCGGATGTTTTGTCGGTGTTTTGGGGTGTTTGAAGCATTTTCTTCCAGACCTCGCCGAAAAATTTGGTTGCTCCAGGTTTTGGGGCGGAGTGTTTGGGCTGGGTCTGCACAGGATAAAAAACTATGGTTCATAGCAGACATTTGTGAAAAACCGGGTTGTAATAGGGGGCAGTCGCACAGTAGCAATTATCCTCTATTTGCTTGCAGAATAAGCAATAATAAGAAAATAATCATTATCTCTTTGTTTTTTGTGTTTGGGTTTTCGTATAATTCAAACAGGCTGCCGCATTTTACCGTGTGGCAGTTTTTTGTTTGTATATGGGGCTTGGTGTAAGACCGAGGTTGCTGCTGGGTATGCAATTGCTTTTGACATAAGGGGATAATAGTAACAACAAAGACACTTAACATAAAATAGCAATTTTTTAAACTTGAGTTACACTCAAGTTAGACATGGCTTGACAGCCATGTCTAAAGGAGACTTCTTAACGGAGGAAATGTATGGATAACAACGAAACATTTAAGAACATAAAAGAGGTTCTTGTGAAATTGAGGAATACAGAGGATTCGGATTTCATTGAAGAGAAGATGCAATTTTTAGATTCTAGCTGTAAAGCTGATTTTGAGACGCGAAACTCTGAGTATAATCGTTTGGTAAAGGAAATAGAAGAAGTATCTGAAAAGGAAAAAAATTTTTTGTGAACGGAGGAGAACAAATGAAAAAGAAAATCTTATATATAACGTTGATTGCGGTCTTAGCATTGTCTGCTATTCTAGGAATATGGAGCCACACAGACTACGCACGGGTTTCCAAATTTTTGAGAGAATTTGAAAAATTTCTTGACGAAGTGGAAAAGGTGCTTTATGACGCTGGAGCCGGGAAACAGGTGAATTTCGATAAATTAGATAAAATGATTAAAAAGTACGACGACTACTACTTCGATTCCGTAGAAGAATTGGAATTTACCTACGCTCAGGAAAAGAAACTCGAGCAGCTTCAGGATAGGGCGAGAAATTTGGAGAAGCACCATCCGTTGTTATTTGGATTTTATTAAAGAAGACAGGGCTGCCGCAATGGCAGCCCTGTCTTTTCGCCGCAGTATAATCATTGACTGGGTGGACTGAAAGCAGGGATGAATGTTGCAAAACGGCAAGGTTTTTGCACGCAATTAGCCGTTATTATGTTTTTACGTCTTAAAGGACGTTATGGTGAAGGGGGTATAGCCGCTTGGGTGGATGCTGTGTTGGATGGAATCCTGTAAAAATAATTGGTATACTTGAAAAGTAACAACCGGAAAAATCAGGAGAAAGCGCATGGAACGGAGACTTTTTACAGGAATTCGCCAGTTATATTCGTCAAGCAGAAAAAGCCCTAATGAAATCAGAATTAAAATTCGGATGTGTGATTTGATTGATCCAGATGTTCTGCGTCATGCTGTAGACACCACCATGAGGCGATACCCTTATTTTTGTGTTGAGCTTCAAAAAAAGTCCGGTCAGTATGTCTATGTAGATAACAAGCGTCCTGTTGTCATATATGACTCTATTGATAGCGTGGAACTGAATGCGGAAGAATCCAATTATCACATGATAGCTTTTTCTTATCATAACAACTGGGTAGTCCTGGACATGTTTCACGGGTTGACAGATGGAACAGGCGCATATGAAGTGCTTCGTACTCTGCTGTATTATTATTGTTCTGAAAAGTATGGCGTAAAGCTGAGTCCGGAGGGAATCCGTGTTGTGGGAGATGAGATCTCTCTGGAAGAATGGGAGGATCCGATTGAAAAGGCATCGGATCTGCCGTCTCCTGTTCGTTCAGAATTAAAGAAGGCACTCAATATTATCGAAAATGCCGGATTGCAGGATGATGTAATAAAAACTGTATACAGCGTGGTAATAGACGAATCCGAGTTTATGCAATTCAACGTAGAAAAAGACGGGAGTCCGGGAACGATGACCGCACTGTTTTTAAGCCGTGCTGTTGCAAAGCTGTTTCCGAATGTGGAAGATCCGATAAGAATTGCTCTTTGTGTGAATCAGAGAAAAGCACTTTGTAAGCCTAAAACACATCATAGTGTTGTCGGTGCTGCAATGCTTGAGTATAAGGATAAGATCCGTGATTGGCCTTTGGACAGACAGGCAACAGCATTTCGTGGAATGGTTTTTGCTCAGACGATGGATGAGACTGTTCTTGCCGGAGTATCTAGTTTTAAAGGGGTGACAGAGATGCTGCTGTCAAAAGAAACGGATCAGGAGCGGCTCGACTTTATGGCGTATTTAGGAAAAATGGCGACGCAAATGCTAACGGCTACGGTCAGTTATGTGGGGAAAGCGAACTTTAAAGAAGCTGAAAAATATATCCGTGATTTCCGGACATGGACAGGCGGAACGGGCAATTATCTATGCGTTGAAATTGCGGCAGTTAACGGACGCTTCACACTTGATTTTATACAGCCGTTTTCAAGTCCAATCTTAGTAAATGCTTTTTTGAAGGAACTTTCGGATAACGGGATCACCTACGATTTACAGGATGTTTCGGTGCTGGCCGTTCCAAATATCAGGCTTCCATGGAGCGAATGAGAACTAGTACTTTTTGAAAATAATGGACGACTTTCGGCGTCTTTGTTTCAAATTCGTTTCTCATAAATTCCTGCGGGGAACCAAATTTTAGTCCGGTAGTTGACACGGAAGACTAAAAATTATACAATTCATTTGTACGCACGGTTAACTCAGCGGGAGAGTGCCACCTTGACGTGGTGGAGGTCGTAGGTTCAAACCCTACACCGTGTAAAAGGGACGGGACATCTTTTGATGTCCCGTCCCTTTTATTACGGTTGAGGCTAGGGTTTGAAAAGAGCGGTCGCCTGGCGTGCCAGGCACGCGGCGAAAAAACGCTCCGGTGGAGCGTTTTTAGCGAGGCGTTTTTGCCGGACGTACAGGGAGGCAAAACCAAACCCTACACCGAGAAGGAACAATGGGACATCTTTTGATGTCCCGCTCTTTTTATTACGGTTGAGGCTAGGGTTTGAAATGCGAAACAGCACAGTGCCCTGTTTCGAGAGCGGGTTTGTTTATGGAGACGGAGATGTGGTGTTTGTCGTGGGATGATTCTGTTCAGCGGATAATTTGTTGAAAATGAAAGCGAGGCGCCTGGCGTGCCAGGCACGCGGCGAAAAAACGCTCCGGTGGAGCGTTTTTAGCGAGGCGATTGATTTTCAGTGCTTTACGATGTGTTTCCGACCGTGGAATGAAAGCGAGGCGGTGATTTGCGATGTGCTTCTGACCGTGGAATGAAGCGTGCGGCTGAAGAAAGCCAATTAAACGCTGTGGAATGAAGCAGCGTGCACCCGGAGAAAGTCGGGGAAACGCCGCGGTCGCGGGAAGAGCAGCATATCGGAGGATCCCCGGAGAATCATCTCAGTTGCGATTCGATTAAAGTCCTCGAGCCCGGGGGCTTTAGGAGCCTTAGAGCGCGTCGTCCGCCGATGGCTCGACCACCGGCTTTACGTGCTTCAGACGCCTTCTCTGACGAGGTGTGAGTAGATTGACGTTCTGCACCGGTTTTCCGTTCATGAAAACAGAAATTGCGGCCAATTCATCTTTGTAGCGGTCCCACAGAGGATATTGCATGAACCCATGCAGCTTCCTTTCCACAGGAATCAGATGTACGGGAGTGTCTGCCGAGGCAAGAGCCCGGGCGTAAAGCTCCGCATCGTCCGTGAGCGGGCTGTACTCCGATGAGAAGATAAGCGTCGGAGGCATACGTGAGAAATCCAAAGCCAAAAGAGGGGAAAACAGAGGATTCAGGATGTCGCGAGGCTCGCGCGCATAGCATGATATATAGAAAGAGAGATCCTTTTTGCTTAGAATCGGATTGTCCCGTTCCCGCTCGATGCTCTCGGTGCGCAGCCTGCAGTCGGTGAGGGGATCTTCCAGGATCATCCCCGAGACGGTCGGACCTTTTTCGTCGCGAGCGCGCTTGGCAACGGAGATTGCGAGGTTCCCTCCGGCGCACGAACCCATCAGGAACATCCTGTTTGGATCGATTTTCAGGTATTTTACGCCTTCCCATGCCCATACCAGCGCGTTGTAGCAGTCCGAGAGCGGCACCGGGAACTTGAAAGCCGGGGAGAGCCTGTAGTCCACAGCGAGAACCATTGCGCCTGTCTCCATGCAAAGACCGGAGCACACCGCCTTGCAGTTCTCCATGTTCCCCAGGGTAAAGCCACCTGCATGGTAATAGACAATCAGCCCCTGGAGCCCCGCCGAATCCTTCTTCTTGAAAAGATAGCCGGTGATGTTCCCCTCTTCCACCGGGATTATGTACGTCTCCATGTACACGTGCCGGGTGTCAGGCCTGTAGAGCTTCTTGAATGCCCGCTTGTCCTTGTTGCCGGAGCGATTGTACAGATCGATATCTTCCGGCGCCGCCGACGAGACATCCTTCAGCGCGAGTTTGTCATAGAGATAAAGAATCTTTTCGGTTGCGGAAGACAGCTTGTAGCGGTCCATAAGCATATCTTACAATTTTTTTGGTAAATTGTACAATTTTAGTGTAACATTTTTTTACATACCGAGTTTTATATGTTTCTTTCGCCATTCTGGCGGATTGTCAAAGGCGGATTATCGGAGGAAAAGGCTTCTGCGTGTGGAATCGGACGGAAAAGTCTTTCGACACAAGATCTTTCTCCTGCGGTTTCCGGCTTTTTCCGTTCGTCCGGAGGGCGTCCGTGAGGGAGGAAGTATGGTTTTTGTGACCGGAGGAGCCGGGTTTATCGGTTCTCACACGTGTTTGGAACTGCTGAAAGCCGGCAGAGAGGTTCTTGTCGCGGATAATCTGTGCAACAGCCACGCGTCCTCGCTGGAGCGCGTGGAACGGCTCGCGGGGAAAAGACTGAGTTTTGTGCGTGTGGACGTTTGCGACAGAGAGGCTCTGGAGAAGATTTTTTCTGAATACGATATAGACAGTGTGATCCATTTTGCCGGTTTGAAGGCGGTGGGTGAGAGCGTCGGAAGTCCTGTTGAGTATTTTTCCAACAACCTGGGTTCCACTCTTTCTCTTTGCTCCGTCATGCGGGCCCACGGCGTGAACAGAATCGTGTTTTCGTCCAGCGCCACGGTCTATTCCGGCTCTTTTGGGGTTCCTTCGGGCGGGTTTTCCGAATCATCTCCCACAGGAGAATGCACTAATCCGTACGGTTGGACAAAATTCATGAGCGAAAAGATCCTTTCCTCCGTATGCGTCGCAAATCCTGATTTTTCAGCCGTGCTTCTGCGGTATTTCAACCCGATCGGGGCAGACCCGAGTGGGGAGATCGGTGAGGATCCGGAGGGTGTGCCGAACAATCTCATGCCATACATCACACAGGTGGCTTCCGGCGTGCGGGAGCGCCTTACTATCTTCGGAAACGACTACGACACTCCCGACGGCACGGGCGTGAGGGATTATATCCACGTCTCGGATCTTGCCCGAGCGCATATAAAAGCCCTGGAGTTTGTTGAAAAAAACACAGGGTGTGAGGTCTTCAATATCGGCACCGGGCGCGGTACGAGCGTCCTTGAATTGGTCCGTTCATTTGAGGAGGTCAACGGGGTCGCGGTTCCGTATGTTGTGGGAGCCCGCCGCCCCGGAGATCTGGGCACAGTGTTCGCCAATGTGAGTAAGGCGGAGCGGCTCCTCGGCTTCCGTGCGGAGTTTGGTATTCGTGATATGTGCCGGGACGCATGGAACTTCCAAAAAAGAAACCCGCATGGAATCAAATGACACTTTGGGGGGCGCCGTGCTGGGTTCGGAACTGAATGACATCACGCGCTGACCCTGTTTAAGCCGGACTTGTCGCCGGAATCGGCGGGATTACCTATGATGACTTCTCGCACATGACCGCGTTTAAACCGATAAGTGCGCCACCGATTTATTCGGGGCGGTGAAATGACACGTCGCACGCGTCCTCGGTTAAGCCGGACTTGCCGCCGGAATCGGCGGGAGTCCCTATGACGACACCTCGCGTGCGGTCCGCGCTTTAGCCGAGGCGGGGGAATCACCGCTGCGCAGGTTGCGATAATACGGACACGTCGCACGCGTCCGCGCTTTAGCCGACGGTGCTCTGTGTGAGCGGGATTCTGTGATGTACGACACGTCGCACGCGCCCGTGCTTAAGCCGGATGTTTTATCATCCACTAGTGCCGGACGTTTTATGGCGTCTCACGTGTGGTCGTATCCAGAGCGGGCATATGGTTCGGGTTGTAGGGCTTGATAAAATCATGCACACTATATGTGCACGAGACCGGCGTGATTATGCCGCAGAACGACGCTTCAAAGCAGGAAACAGCCCCGTAGCACTAAATATGTAACCTATGCTTTTTTTAGTTGTTTGCTTGCATGTAGAGACAAAACTTTTTTGTAAACAGGAAAACACAAAAATACAGTTTTTTCGCAAAATGTACAAAAAGTTGTCGCATAAAATTTGCTTTTAGTGTTAAAATACAACAAAATACCTTTATCATAGGTTTATTGTGCTTTCGGGGGAGAGAGTATGAATCATATAAAGAGATATGTAATTTCAGCATTGCTTATATTCTTTTTGCTGTTGTCTGTGGTCTCGTGCGGCAAAAAAAATGATGATGCCAAGCAGATTCCCACGGCGATCCACGTTGACAACACGGTGAAAGATCCCGCCTCCGATCCTGTTGTGGTGCCGGATGTTCCCGCGGCTCCTACGGCTGTCGCAGCCGAGAGTGAGCCTGTAAGCACGCAGTCAGACGCGCAGAGCGCCACCCCTGAGGCGGCTCTTCCGGCTGCCGAGGCTGCCGTGGTTCCGGAAGTCCCTGCACCAGTCGCTCCCGCGCCGAAGGTTGAAGAGGCTCCGGCGGCGAGTGTGCCTGCCAGCGGGGATCCCGCTGCTACCTCGTCCACGGGCGTCGGCGAAGCGAATCCCGCTCCTGTAAAGGACGAGGCTCCTTTGGCTCCTGCAAAGGTTGTTACACCCGGCGATGCCGCTGCACCAGCGGCTGTATCCGCCCCGGAGAGTGCCAAGCCCAGCGCGGAGATTCCGGCCGTTTCCGCCGGGAGCGTTCCCGCTGTTCAATCCGATGTGACGGTTGTCACTGATGATTATGATTTTCTTGCCGGCGACTCGGTTGTGGTTTCCACAGTTTCTCGTGAGAAACCGGAAGCCGTGAGCCCCGCTGGTGGAGACAATCTTTCCTCCGAAGCATACGACGAACTTCCGGCCCCAACGAACACGAGACAATCCAGCGGCGGCTTCAGCCTGTTCGGTGGTCGGGCGTCTTCTCATGGAAATGAGGCTCCGAGTACCGACTCTCCGGCTTCGCTGACAGAAGCAGAGACTCAGCCTGCGGCGACAAATGTGGAAGCTTCAATTCCGGAGCCGGCATACACCGAGTCGGAGACTGCCGAGACTCTCTCTTCAGGGGCGAACGTAGACCAGACAAAGGTTGACGAGATGCTGGCAAAAGTTCCGGAGGCAACTTTGAAACCCAAGGCTCCGGAGCCTGTGGTCTTGCCGGAGGTGGCCGCTGTTGATGAATCGGACACCGCGGCGCGTCTTGCAGCCTTGAAGGCTCAGCTTCAGACTCCGGTCCGCGTGGAGGGAAATGTTGTTGACAAGAGGACTTTTGGAATCCAGTTCGGATTCGGCCTTCAGTTGGCAAAGCTCGATTATCACGACTTCACAGGCACGGGTTTGAGCTTCTCGGCTCCGATTTCATTTAACGTCCCCATAAAGAACGATATGACCATCTCAGCCTATGTGAAGCCTTCCTATC
>CAMKPI010000052.1 GCA_946414625.1 uncultured Spirochaetaceae bacterium
TGTCCGGGCACTATGACAGGCTCGATTTTTTCCAGCATTTTTATACGGCTCTGCACCTGGCGTGCCTTTGTGGCTTTGTACCGGAATTTTTCTATGAACGCTTCTGTGCGGTCAATTTCCGCCTGCTGTTTTCGGTATGCGGCTTCCAGCTGCTCAAGTTCAAGAGCCCGCCTGGCCTCGTAATACGAATAGTTTCCGCTGTATCTGGTGAGGCGTCCGGCGAAAAGCTCGTAGACCTCGGTGACAACATTGTCGAGGAATTCTCTGTCGTGGCAGACCAGCATCACTGAGCCCGGATAATTTTTAAGGTAGTTCGCAAGCCAGAGGCGCGATTCTATGTCAAGATAGTTGGTGGGCTCGTCAAGAAGCATTGCATCAGGCTCTTCGCACAGAAGGCGGGCAAGTGCGATTCTCATCTGGTAGCCACCCGAGAATTCGCTGCATTTGCGTTCCATGTCGTTTTCGCTGAAACCCAGCCCCTCTGCGATGCTGTGGATTTTGGACTTGTGTTCGAACGCCTGCGTTCCATAGAGTACGCTATGGATTTCATCCAAGGCTGAGAGGAGGCGTTTGTCATCCGGGTTTTCGGCGAGGGCTGCCTCCGTTTCCGCCTGTTTTGTGAGGGCGTCGTTGTATTCGGTAAATGCTTTCTCTATTTCTTCGTATACGGTCAGCTCTCCCATTACTATATCGCTCTGCGGCAGATAAGAGACTCGCATTCCACGGGTTTTTACCACCTCTCCCGTTTCCGCCTGCGTCCATCCTGCAACAATTTTTAGTAGAGTGCTTTTTCCTTCTCCGTTTCCGCCGCAAAGAGCCGCTCGGGCGTGTTCACCCAAAGTGAAGCCTACGTTAATGAGAATCCTCCGATCTCCGAATGAGAGGTTGATGCCTTTTACCTGTAAAATACCCATGGATGCCTGCTGTATTGCTGTATTGTGTTCTCTATGCCGGCTTTGGCTGCCGGACAGGGTGATTCTCCACGGCTTTCTGCGTTTCGTTTGTCGCTGAGGGGGCGGATTATCCCGGGTTCGGCGAGCTCTTTGATTCTCTGTACGTTTGGTCCGGGCGGTGAAGCGTATAAAAAGCGCGTGAATATTTGCGTAAATGATAACGTATTTAATGATTTTTACAATCCCGCGGAAATCTTTGTGTGCCTTGCCGTGAAATGACGGGTCGGTGTCTATATGGCAAAAACCGGTGACCTTTCCGGATTAGCGTACCGCGTGCCCAGTGAAATGACGGTCCCAAGTGTCTTTGTGCCAAAAACCACCGCCGGGAGGAAATCCTTGTGGGACACCTTCCGCGAGGGGGCAGATCTCCAGCGCTTTTCCTCTTGGACATGTTCCGCGGTCCGTCGCGGCGGACAATCCTTTGCACATGCCAACGCAAAGCCGCGGATTTTTTCCTTTGTTTTTTTGGTATTTGGGATATAATGTAGCGAAGGGTGCCGTGCGGCCTATGACCGGGTGCCGAGGCTTCCCTGCAAGATTTTTTTAACGAGAAATTTGTAAAGATTTTTACGAAGTTTTTACGGAGAGCTGAAAATGTCTTTGTTTGCAACATTCAAAAAAGGCGGAGTGCATCCTGCGGACAAAAAAAGCCTTTCGAAAGACATCTCAATCGAGCGTCTTGATTTGCCCGGAGAGCTTTTGGTCTTGATGGGTCAGCATTTGGGCGCGCCGGCGACCCTTCTGAAAAAGACGGGCGATCATGTGGTGCGAGGGGAGAAGATCGGAGAGGCGTCGTCCTTCATTTCCGCAAATGTGCACAGCCCCGTCAGCGGGGTGATTGTCGACGTGAGGCGCGTCGTGGCGGCTTCCGGCGCGGTCTCGGATGCCGCAGTGATTCAACCGGACGCGCATCAGCCGGGGCCGGGCGAAGAAGGATCTTTCACCGAAAGGCAGGATTGGCGATCCATGGACAAAGCGGCGATGCTGTCCCATATGAAGGAGATGGGTCTTGTCGGTCAAGGTGGAGCGACATTCCCGGCTCACGTTAAGTTTTCTCTTCCTCCTGGAAAAAAAGCGCACGCCTTGATTGTGAACTGTGTTGAATGCGAGCCTTATCTTACATGTGATTACAGGCTCATGATGGAACGCGCGGACGAACTTTTGGAAGGAGTGGAGGTTTGCGCCAGAATAATCGAACCCGATGAAGTGATAATCGGGATTGAGGCGAACAAGCTCGACGCGGCCGACCATATTGAAGAGCGCATCCGTTCTCTCGGGCTCCTCGCGGGAGGAAAGCCTTACAGGGTTCAGAGACTCAGAATGAAATACCCGCAGGGGGATGAGAAGCAGCTTGTCAAGGCGACAATCGGGCGGGAGATTCCAAGCGGGAAGCTGCCGATCGATGTCGGAGCGGTTGTTCTGAATGCCGCATCCGCGCTGTCCACGTATAAGGCTTTCGCTTATAACCTGCCGTGCATCGAGCGCGTCGTGACGGTTTCCGGAGAGTGCATAGCGAAGCCCGGCAACTATCTTGTTCCAATCGGCACAAAGGCTTCATATTTGATAGAGAAGGCAGGAGGATTCACCGAGGAGCCGGACAAGCTCATTTCCGGAGGCCCTATGATGGGTTTTGCCTTCGTCGACGAAGACACCCCGATAACCAAAGGCTTCGGAGGGCTCCTCGCACTGAAGGATCAGAAGAAGGGGTCACAGACTGCTTGTATTTCCTGCGGCAGATGTGTCAGTGCGTGTCCCATAGGGCTGCAGCCTACGAGGATGTATCATTTGATTGTCCGTGGTCAGTATGCGGAGGCAATGAAAACCGGTCTCATGGATTGCAAGGAATGCGGATGCTGCGCGTATAGCTGCCCGGCGCACTTGGATCTGGTTCACGCGTTTAAGACCGGCAAGCGGATGGGACGGAAGAAATAAAGGAGGCTGCAGGAATGAGAACGGTATCCACGTCGCCGCATATTCACAGCGGCGTAAGCACAAAGAAGATAATGCTCTCCGTGGCGCTCGCCCTCGCACCGGCAGCGATTTGGGGCGTCCATGTTTTCGGAACGAGAGCCCTGGTTACGATGTGCCTCTCAATAGGGTTTGCCCTGCTTACAGAGGCTCTTCTGAACAAGGTGTCGCACGAGGACACCCTCTGGGACGGATCGGCTCTTGTCACCGGAATGCTTGTGGGCATGAACATGCCTCCCGAAGTGCCGTATTTTATACCGGTTTTGGCTTCGGTGTTTGCCATTGGTGTGGTGAAATGGACTTTCGGCGGTCTCGGGCACAACTGGGCGAATCCGGCGATTGGCGGACGGGTGTTCGTGTTCTTTTCCTTTTCAAGCGCGATGAGTCGTTTTTCGATGCCGCGAACTCTCCTGAAAACCCTCGGGGGAGTGGTGCCGGATGCAATATCCGGAGCATCTCCGCTGTCGATCACAAAGACCGTCACCGCCGCAAAGACAATGGTCGGTATGACAAGCACGGAGATTCTCTCATCCCAGGGATATCCCTATACCGATTTTGCCGCGCGCCTTTCCGCTTCAACCGGAATGAATCCGTATAACATCGACGCGTTTTTCGGAAACATTCCCGGATCTATCGGCGAGGTATCCGCGTTTCTGCTGATTCTCGGGGGCGTATACCTGCTTTATAAGAAAATAATCACGTGGTACATCCCCGCGTCGTATCTTGCGAGCTTTGCGCTTCTGACCTGGATTTTCGGAGGCGTTCCAAACGGACTTGGGCTTTTCCACGGGGAAGTCGCGGCTTCGATGCTTCGCGGAGGGCTTATTCTCGGAGCGTTGTTCATGGCGACTGACATGGTGACAACACCGTATACGAGGACAGGGCACTTCATCTTCGGAATAGGCTGCGGTCTTTTCACATTCCTTTTCAGAACCTTTGGATCTCTTCCGGAGGCGTGTTCGGTGGCGATCCTGATGATGAACATCGCAACTCCCACAATTGATAGATACAGCGTTCCGAAACGATTCGGAGACGGCGAGCTACGCCGGATGGAGAAGATACAAAGGCAGGAGGACGCTCGAAAGGAGACCTCATTAGCCGGCTCTTCCAAAAATCCCGGCAAGGAGGCGGCTAAATGAAAAGCTTTTTGAAAACGGCATTTGTGTTGTTTGCCATCTGCGCCGCCGCGGCTGCCGTGCTTGCAGCTGTGAACCAGGTGACATCTCCTGCTATTGCCGAATATGAGGCCGGAGTTGTGATGAGCGCGCTGAACGAGGTCTCTGGTGGCTATACGATAGGCGAGAATCATGATGTTCAGGGAAATCCGCATGTGTCTTATTACTATGATTTGCTTGACAATGTGGGATCTTCGGCCGGCTATCTACTCGGACTTGTCACATCCGGCTATGGGGGCGAGATGACGGTTGTGGCCAGCTACTTTGCCGACGGCACCCTGATGGCCGCGAAGCTTGTTTCCGATAGTGAAACTCCCGGGCTTGGAAAGAAAGCGGAGAATCCGTCGTATATGAACAAGTTTTTGGGTCGCGGAGCGGAAGGTAATCCTATTCCAAAGGCGAAGAGCGAGCTCTCGGCCGTCGATTCCGCGGCGGTGTCCGGAGCCAGCATGACGTTCGGAGGATTGTCGCGCGCCCTGTCTGCGGGCTCGGAATTCGTGAAAACGACTCTTGCCGGAGAGGCTGTGCCGCAGGCGAAGCGGGGAGACGGAAAATGAATACTAAAGAACTTACAAAAGGCATATTCAGGGAGAACCCTACGTTTGTCATAATGCTCGGAATGTGTCCGACCCTTGCTGTGACCACGCAGGTGATAAATGCGGTGAGCATGGGTGCGGGCGTTCTGTTCGTGCTTCTGTTCAGTAATATTTTCATCTCCCTGCTGAAAAACTACATCCCGGGCAGTGTGCGAATCCCGTGCTATGTGGTTGTCATTGCCAGCTTTGTGACCATTGTAGAAATGGTTTTCCATGCCTATGTGCCTGCTGTATACAAAGCGCTCGGAGTATATCTGCCTCTTATCGTTGTTAACTGCATAATACTTGGCAGAGCCGAGGCCTTTGCAAGCAAGAACGGGGTCCTGGATTCAGCCTTGGACGCGATAGGCATGGGTATCGGGTTCACGCTCGCGCTCACTTTCATTGCTCTTATCCGCGAGGTCTTGGGAAATGGCACAATCACACTTATGCCCATTGGGTCGTTCAGCGGTGTTATTACGATTCCGGTTCTGAGCGACTGGCCGGTGCGCACAATGACTTTGGCTGCCGGAGCACTGCTGTTGATGGGCTATCTGAAAGCCTTCTTCAACTGGAAGACTGAGCGGAGCGCAAAAAAACGCCTGGAGGCGTCAAGATGAGCTATATCGCAATCCTTTTGACCTATATTTTTATCAACAACTTTATTCTTGTAAAGTTTCTTGGGCTTTGTCCGTTTATAGGCGTGTCAAAAAACAGCGAGAGCGCTATCGGAATGGGGCTGGCTGTGACGTTTGTAACAGGGACGGCGAGTGCGGTGACGTGGTGCGTATACTACGGGCTTCTTTTGCCTCTCGGGCTTGAGTACCTGAAAACAATCGCCTTCATTCTTGTCATAGCCGCTTTGGTACAGCTGGTTGAGATGGTGTTGAGGAAGATGAGTCCCGCGCTTTACAAAGCACTGGGCATCTACCTGCCGCTTATCACCACTAACTGCGCCGTTCTCGGCATTGCGATCATCAACATAGACCAGGCCTACGGACTGTTGGAGAGCTTTGTTGCCGGCATTGCCGCCGGAGTCGGGTTTACTCTTGCAATAATCCTCATGAGCAATATCCGCGAGAGCCTTGATCTGAAGCCGCCTCGCAAGCAGTTCCAGGGAGTGCCTATAGCGTTCATTTCAGCCGGTCTTATGGCACTCTCCTTCATGGCATTCGACAACAGCCTTTTGTCGAATCTGCATCTGGCGTAGGGAGGATTGTTATGACACCGATTTTGTTTGCTGTTTTGACGCTTGCGTGTCTTGGATTCGCCCTGGGAATCGGACTTTCCATTGCCGACAGAAAGTTCTCCGTGGAGAAGGATGAGAAGCTCTCCGCCTTGGAGGAGGCAATGCCGGGCGCAAACTGCGGAGGCTGCGGCTTCGCCGGCTGTGCCGCCTATGCTGAAGCGGTTTACAACGGCACGGCTAAGGCTGGTCTTTGCTCGCCGGGCGGGGCGGATCTGGCGAATAAGATGGCAAAGATCATGGGTCTCGAAGCCGTGGAAGTGGAAGAGAAGCGCGTCGCCTACGTTTTTTGCAAGGGAAACTGCGAGAAGACCCGAAAGGATTTCAAATATAAGGGGATCCCGGACTGCAACGCCGCCGCTATCCTGTTCGGAGGAGACAACGCTTGTAAGTATGGCTGTCTCCACATGGGCAGCTGCATTGCTGTGTGTCCTGTCGGCGCGATTTCAAAGAATGCCGAGGGCGATATCGTCGTGGATCGAAGCAAGTGCGTGGGTTGTGGTAAATGCTCAGAGGTCTGTCCGAACAAGGTGATTCGCCTGATTCCCGCCTCCGCTCGTTATGCTGTGGCGTGCAACAGCCGCGACAAAGGAGCCGATGTGCGTAAGAAATGCGATGTGGGGTGCATCGGATGTAAGATTTGCGAGGTCAAGTATCCTCAATCAGGCTTCAAGGTAGACGGCAACCTTTCTGTCTATGATAATAAAACCTGTACGGAGGACACGGTAAAAGCCATGGAAGCCTGTCCGAAGAAGATTATTTACAGGCCGGATGCGTAGAGGGTCTGTATTTTCGGGATTTTTAGAGGGCGGACGCAGATGCGTCCGCCCTCTCCGTTGTGTTGTAGTTCTTCAGAATCCAGACAATCTCCGGAATCTGCACATCCTCAGAATCCGCACCGACTCCGGAATCCGCTCGTTCTCTCGCCTGAGCCCTGAGCGCGGAATCCTATCGGGGAAAACCGCGTCCTTTTTTGAATTGCAGAGTCTTTCAACGCGTCTCCAGAAGCGCCCGAACTTTATCCATCTCGCCTTCCGAGTATTCACAATGGGCGAGTTTGAAGCCTTTGCCATCGTTATCGTAGCGAGGAATCACGTGAATGTGGAGATGGGGCACCTCCTGACCGCTTGCAGGGTCGTTGTTGATCATGATGTTCGAGCCGTCGCAACCAAACGCCTCGCGCATCTTTGCTTCGATTTTCTTTGCCACCAGAATCATGTGCGAGAGCGTGGCATCCGGGCATTCTCCGATATTCCTGTATGGCTCGTTTGAAATGACAAGCGCATGACCCTTGTTCACCGGATTGATATCGAGTATGGAGTAGCACAGCTCGTCCGACCAGATTTTCTTTGATGGGATCTTTCCGTCCCTGATTTTTGTGAATAGTGTTTCCATGCGGCGATTCTACCATAATACAATGTTGCAATAAAAGGGTAAAAACGCAAAAATAATCTGAGAGCGGGCGGAGAGATGGTTTTTCAGCTGTGCTCAGACATTCTTTTTTCTCGGCGTTTGGAGGGTTTATGCAGAGCTTGATAGAGGATTATAAGGCATTTTTGGACGGTGGAAAAACCGAGCGCAGGTGTGTGATGGAAGTGCTTGAAGCGGCGGAAAAGGCAGGCTATAAGGATATTTCCAAAACGAAGACGCTGAAAGCCGGAAGCAAGGTATACTACCAGAAGATGGGCAAATCGGTAATTTTGTTCAACATCGGAAAAGATCGTTTCGACGATGGGATGAATATTCTGGGCGCACACATTGATTCGCCGAGGCTTGACGCAAAGCAGAATCCTGTCTATGAGAAGGATGGTCTGGTTTACCTTAACACGCATTACTATGGCGGTATCAAGAAGTATCAGTGGGTGACAATCCCATTATCCCTTTGCGGGGTGGTGGTAAAACGCGACGGAACAGTCGTAGAAGTGTGCGTGGGCGACGAGCCGGACGATCCTGTGTTCTGCATTTCCGACATTCTGATTCATTGCGCGGGTGAGCAGATGAAGAAGATTGCCAGCGAGTTCATCGAGGGCGAGAAGCTTGATGTGATAATCGGAAGCGGCGAGCATGAGAATGAATTCAGGCGGGAATCAAAAAAAAGCAAGGCCAGGAAGGATGCTCTGAAGGACGGCGGAGAGGATTGTGAAGATTCAAAGGAAGCCCGGAATCAGGTAAAGAAGAATGTCCTCTCCATCCTTTCGGAGAAATACGGTTTCAGCGAAGCGGATCTTCAGTCTGCCGAGATCGAAGTGGTTCCGGCTGGACGCGCAAGGTACATGGGTTTCGACAAGAGTCTCATTCTTGCATACGGCCAGGACGACAGGTCTTGCGCGTTTGCGTCTCTTCGCGCAATGCTGGACTCAAAGGCGTCGGGACGGACACTATGCTGCATACTCACGGACAAGGAGGAGATAGGCTCCTACGGAGCCACGGGAATGGACAGTCATCTTCTGGACAACGCCGTTGCTGAGGTTGTGGCAAGGCTTCCTGAAAGTCTCGCCGGGAACGGAGAGCTGTCCGTCCGCCGCGCTCTGGCTAATTCCTTCATGCTGTCCAGCGATGTGAACGCCGCATTCGACCCGCTTAACGACAATCTTTACGACAGGCAGAACTCGTCTTTCCTGGGAGGAGGCCTTGTGTTCAACAAATATACCGGGAGCCGTGGTAAGAGCGGCGCAAGCGACGCCAATCCGGAGTATATAGCGCAGATTCGCAGCGTTCTTGACAAGGCGGACGTGAGGTATCAGTTTGCTGAGCTGGCAAAGGTGGATGTGGGCGGCGGCGGAACGATTGCCCACTACGCGGCAGCGTTTGGAATGCAGGTGATAGACGCAGGGGTTGCGGTGCTTTCAATGCATGCTCCGTGGGAGATTACAAGTGCTTTTGATATAGCCGAGGCATACAAGGGTTACAAGGCGTTTCTGACGCTGCGCTGAGAGCGTACCTCTGGCAGCATAGAGCATAGAGTGAGAATTATCTGTTTAAGAAGCCGGACTGTGACGTTTCAGGCAGGGCTGTGATGTTTCAGACCGGGCGGCGACAAAACAGTGACAAAATGGTGATGACTTCAGGTGGGCGGTGCATGCGCCGCCCACCTGTGCTCTCCAGAATGGGTCCTTTCGGAGCAACGTTCAAGCGTATGGGCGGCGCACGCGATGCCTGCCTCCGCTCACCTGAAAGAGCCATCTGAATGAGCAAGATCAGGGTCCGCCGCCGAAATACCGGTCGACTTGATTTTGGCGGGAGCCTGTTTGGGCGCGAAGTATGAAGCGCGTCTCGACACACCATCAGTCCAGGTCTGAGACACAGGAAATGTTTGGGCGCATGGTATGACCGCGCGACACCGGTGATATACTCTTCCCAAACATTTCGCTAATGTTCGGACGCGTGGTATGACCGCGGGCGGATTCGGGACTTGATCCCGGTGTGAATGTGATTCATATGCCGTCTGCAGCATTTTTTTTACAGTCCCGTGAACTATTTTCTTGCAAATATCAAAAAAATGTGTTATTTTCTAGCGACTTTTATAATTCCGGCGGGTTTGTGCTGTGGTAACGACGGCGGTGCGCCTAAGGGAGGGACTCAATAGAGTCTTTCCTGTGGAAAGCCGCATCCGGACGGAATTATCTTGTCTTTTTCGATCAAAACGATTGTCCATCAGGGCGATTGATCAGATTTTGAGACCAGAACGAATTTAAATGTGGCAGAGTCAGGCAACAGAACTTGCCATAGGGAAAACCAGAGGGGAAAAATGGCTGAATTGTCAAAAATGAGAAACATCGGAATCAGCGCCCATATCGACAGTGGAAAGACTACGCTGTCTGAGCGCATTCTGTTCTATTGT
>CAMKPI010000053.1 GCA_946414625.1 uncultured Spirochaetaceae bacterium
CCGTCGCGCCCCTTTCCGTGTTCTTTTCAGGGGCATCACGTTTTTTCGCTCCGACGCCTGATGCGGAGCCTTCCACTTTTGCGCCAGAGGCAACCCGCGCAGGCCTGTTTTCCATTCCGATGCTGAACGCATGGTTTTCCGCTCTTACGTCAGACTGAACCCGCGGCAAGGCAAATCGTTGTTTTCAATCAGCATTGTTTCTGTTATCATTATTGTATGACAATCTTTCAATGTTCTGAAGTTTTTTTGCCTGTAATCGACGGGGTGGGGCGTGTTGTCAAGGCATACACGGAAACCCTTTCGAGGCGCGGGCACGATATATATGTAATCACTCCAACCGACGACACCGGGTTTCGAGGACGCCTCGGATATGAGATTTTGGACTACACCTCGGTGCGTTTCAGGAAGAATCTCCCGTATAGAATAGGTTCCAGCGGGCTCGATCCGCATTTCAAAGAGCGGATAAAGATGATTCAGCCGGACATCATTCACGCGCACGCACCTGCCACGAGCGGAAGGATTGCTGTGAAGCTCGCAAAGAAAAAGAACGTGCCGCTTGTGGGCAGCTTTCACTCCAAATACTACGATGACGTATTGAAAATGACCCACAGTAAGACCCTTGCGCGCCTGTCGATGAAAATTGTTATAGGTTTTTACAACAAGTGCGACGAAGTATGGGCTGTGTCCGAAAATGCAGCGGAAACTCTCAAATCTTATGGCTATAAGGGAGAAGTTACCGTGATGCCGAACGGCACTGATAAAAGGGTGCTGAAATCTGAAATCGTGCCTGAAGTATTAAAAAAATACGGAATAGATAAAAGCCGGACCATATTTTTATTTGTGGGACAGATAAACTGGAAGAAGAACATACGCCGAAGTATGGAGGCTCTGTCGATTCTCAAAAAAGACGGCTTGGATTTTCAGTTTGTGCTTGCAGGGCAGGGGCCGGACGAGGAAGACATAAAAAAGACGGCTATCTCCCTTGGAATCTCCGACAACATGATTTTCACAGGACACATTCTGGATGGTGCTGTGCTTGATGCGCTGTATCATGCGGCCGATCTGTTTTTGTTTCCGTCGATTTACGACAACGCGCCCATGGTTGTGCGTGAGGCAGCGTGTATGAAAACCCCGTCTATTGTTGTAGCGGGATCGTCTTCGGCGGAAATTATCAATCCGGGAGTGAACGGGCTTACAAGCGAGGATACAAGCGAGGCATTCAGCACCGCGATCAAGTCATATCTGGATTTGAGCGAGGCGGAGAGGGATGAGATCGGACTCAATGCATACAACACCATCCCTGTCCCCTGGAACACAATAATGGATACTGTTGAGGAGCGGTACAGCGCGTTGATTGAGCAGTTCAAGTCGGAAAGAAGAAAAAAATGAAGACAGGGATGGCAGGGAAAAGCCGAGATTCCTATGCTTTGAAATTCGCTTTTCTTGCTGTGTGTTTTATTGCGGTTTTTATTGTGTCGTTTTGCGTCGGGCGATTCGGCGTGAATCCGTTCGACGGCTTGTCCGAGCAGGAAAGGCTTGTTGTCTTAAGGCTCCGGCTGCCCCGTGTGCTTTGTGCGGCTCTGGTCGGAGCGGCGCTGTCCGTCTCCGGAGCGGCATATCAAGGGATTTTCAGGAATCCGATGGCGAGTCCCGACATCCTCGGCGCGTCAACCGGTGCTGGGTTCGGAGCGTCTGTTGCGATCCTTGCCGGAGGGGACAGCGCACTTATAACTGCGACTGCGTTTGTTTTCGGACTGTTTGCCGTGGGTCTTGTTTTTTTGGTGGTGCGCGCCTCCAAAAGCGGATCCGCCCTTGCCCTTGTGATCTCCGGTGTGATGATATCCTCACTTTTTTCCAGTGGAACGTCTTTTGTAAAGCTTGTCTCTGATGTGGAAAACGAGCTGCCGGCAATCACGTATTGGCTCATGGGGTCCTTTGCTTCGGTGAAAATGAAAGACGTCTGTTTTGCTGGATTTTTCATCGCGGCGGGACTTGTTCCTATATTTCTTCTACGCTGGAGAATTGGGATCCTTACATTGTCCGACGACGAAGCGCGGAGCGTCGGGGTTGAGGCCGGGCGTCTGCGCCTTTCTGTTATTTTTTTCGCCACTCTCGCCACAAGCGCCAGCGTCTCTGTGTCCGGCATGATAGGCTGGGTTGGACTTGCGATACCGCACATCTCAAGGCTTGTTTTTGGTGAAGATTACAGAAAAATCATTCCCTCTTCTGCTCTGGCGGGTTCCACGCTGCTGATGCTGACCGATGATATTTGCCGATCTGCCGTGGCGAGTGAGATTCCCATTGGAATCCTCACGTCTTTGATAGGAGCACCCCTGTTTATATATCTCATCATTACAGGAGGACGCGGAAATGAATGTTGATGACATTGAAAACCTGCCATATATGAAAGCTGGAATGAGGTGTGGAAATTAACCTGTGGGAAGCAAGGGTTTTACAGGCGGAAAGCGAAGGCGGAAAAAAAGCAACCGGCTGCCGATACGCTAAATACGATTATGGCGTCTTCACCATCCTGAAGGCGGAAAAGACAAAAGCAACCGGCTGCCGTGTATGCAGTGCGAGAAATTGAGATTTTGGGGGGGCTGGCATGACGCTTGAAGCAAAGGACGTTGTATTCTCATACGACGGAAAGGCTGTGCTGGACAGGGTCTCTTTTTCTGTTTCATCCGGTGAAGCGGTGGCGCTGCTGGGGCCCAACGGTGCGGGAAAAAGCACGCTGTTCAAATGCCTTCTCGGTTTCAGGAGGCCTCTTGGCGGATCCGTGCTGCTGGACGGAAAGAATATAGGCGACTATTCCCGTAGGGAATTGGCCAGGATGATTGCCTATATCCCGCAGTATTTCTCCGCTGGATTCAATCATACCGTTTCGGAATCTGTTTTGATGGGTTTCTCTTCCAGGCTCTCGCTGTTTGACGTGCCGAGTCTCAACATGAAAAAGAGGGCTTTGGAAGCGCTTGAATTGTTCGGCATTGCGGATCTTGCAGGGAAGGGAGTGAGGGACATCTCCGGCGGAGAGCGGCAGCTGGCTCTTCTTGCCAGATCGTGGGTTCAGGATGCACGTATACTCATAATGGACGAGCCTGCTTCAAATCTTGACTATGGCAACGCGATGCGGATCATGGAGATGATAGGACGTGTCTCAGGTGAGGGAAGGGCTGTTCTTTTTTCCACACACGATCCGAATCAGGCATTGGCGGGCTCGACGCGTATTATTGCCTTGAAATCCGGAGCAGTTTTGTACGATGGAAGGCCTCGGGATGTGGAAGGGAAGCTTTTCGGCATGCTTTACGGTGTGGACGCTTCGATTTGCCCTGTCTGCGGACAGGTGAGGGCGACCTGAGAGCGGCGCGGCATTGCGCAGAAGAAGAGCGCGGAGGTCTCTTTTTTAACCTCGATGCAGCTATTTTAGTGCATGCGGTTCATGATGAAAAAAATAACAAGAAGAATTGGCGGGAAGCGGAATGAAAGACGTTAAAACTAACGCGATGAGGATTTTGGACTCGATGGGGATTTCTTACGATATAGTAAAATACGAAGTGGACGAGGAAAAATTGGACGCTTGTCATGCGGCGGAGGCGGCGGGTATTCCGCTTGAGGAGGTATTCAAAACAATCGTGATGGAATCGTCGGACAAGAGGCTGTTTGTTTTTGTAACCCCGGGCGAGGCGGAAATATCATTGAAGAAGGCACGAACCCTGACCGGTGCAAAGTCGATAGATTTGCTGAAAACAAGCGAGCTTCAAAAGCATACCGGTTACATCAGAGGTGGCTGCAGCCCCATAGGGATGATTCGTAAATATCCCACATACATTGAGGAGACCGCCTTTCTGTTCGATAAAATCTACGTCAGTGCGGGCTTGCGCGGCATGCAGATTCATATCTCGCCGGAGGATTTGCTGCGTTCTTGCGGAGCAGAGGCGGCGGGGTTTATCTAGGTGGTGTTTTCGGACCTGTAAAGCGGGGTGAGGCTGGGGCAGATGCAAGTGCGGTGTTATTGTAGTGACACTGGAACGGGATGGCGGGAATCCCGCACGCGGCAGCGCTTTTTCGGCTTGGGGATTTTGTCTGAAGAGATTTTGCGGGAACTCCTGGGAGGGTAAGAGGACCGATACAGGTGTTTGAATTGCCTCAATTTTGTGGTAGACTGTTCCGGTACGCTTTCAGTGCGCATTCGATGCGCTTTGAGTGCGCTGCTTTCATGAGGTTTTCCGTTTTGTGCTACCCCGTCTTTTTCGGGAAGCCCGCGTGGTGGACGCACGTTTTGGAAGCCTTTTCATAGCCCGGATCCGGGTTTTCCCGGCAAGGCTTTTGGATTATGTTGAGAAAACTTAGTTTTGGAGGAATTATATGATCTACACGGCAGAAGTTGAGCATATGTGTCCTGTTGCCAAGGGCGCGTATCATGGTCCGGCACCCATTCCCGAAGAGGGTAAGTGGGTACAAGCAAAGGAAATAAAGGATATCAGCGGACTGACTCACGGCGTTGGTTGGTGTGCGCCGCAGCAGGGAGCATGCAAGCTCACCCTGAACATCAAGGACGGCATCATCGAGGAGGCTCTGGTCGAGACCCTGGGCTGCTCCGGAATGACCCACTCCGCCGCTATGGCGAGCGAGATCCTTATTGGGAAGACAATTCTCGAGGCCCTGAATACCGATCTTGTGTGCGATGCGATCAACACCGCGATGCGTGAGCTTTTCCTGCAGATTGTTTACGGCAGATCCCAGACAGCGTTCAGCGAGGGCGGGCTTCCTATCGGCGGCGCGCTCGAGGATTTGGGCAAAGGACTTACCGGACAGGTGGGAACGCTCTATTCCACAAAGGCCAAGGGACCGAGGTATCTGCAGCTGACAGAAGGGTATATCACAAAGCAGGCTTTGAACGAGAATAACGAGATTGTCGGCTACGAGTTTGTGAAGCTGGGACCGATGATGGAGAACATCAAGGCGGGCATGGATGCGAACGAGGCTGTGAAGAAGGCGACGAGCCACTACGGACAGTTCGAGGGCGCGGCGAAATATATCGATCCGAGGCACGAGTGATAGGAGGCGCGTCATGGCATTGTTTGAGAGTTACGAAAGAAGAGTTGAAAATATCAACAAGGTTCTTGCGGAGTATGGAATCGGGAGCATCGAGGAATGCCGCGATATCTGCAAGAAGAATGGTTTCGACCCGTACGAAATTGTGAAGAGCATCCAGCCGATTGCTTTCGAGAACGCCGCGTGGGCTTATACGGTGGGTGCCGCGATTGCCATCAAGAAAGGCTCAAAGAGCGCCGCTGAGGCTGCCGAGAATATCGGAATCGGTCTTCAGAGCTTCTGCATCAAGGGTTCTGTCGCCGACGACCGCAAGGTGGGCATCGGACACGGGAACCTGGGCGCGATGCTTCTCCGCGACGAGACCAAGTGCTTTGCTTTCCTTGCCGGGCACGAGAGTTTTGCCGCCGCAGAGGGTGCAATCGGAATTGTGAAGAACGCCAACAAGAGCCGTAAGGAGCCGCTCCGCGTCATTCTGAACGGGCTCGGAAAGGATGCGGCGCAGATTATTTCCCGCATAAATGGTTTCACATACGTGCAGACCCAGTTTGATTATTACACGGGCGAGCTGAAGACGGTCCGCGAGATTCCCTATTCAAAGGGCGAGCGGGCGGCGGTGCGCTGCTACGGCGCGGACGATGTGCGCGAGGGTGTGGCGATTATGCACAAGGAAGGAGTGGACGTGTCCATCACGGGCAACTCCACAAATCCGACCCGCTTCCAGCACCCGGTGGCAGGCACTTACAAGAAGGAGTGCGTGGAACAGGGCAAGAAGTACTTCTCTGTGGCTTCCGGCGGCGGCACGGGACGCACGCTGCATCCGGACAACATGGCTGCCGGTCCCGCTTCCTACGGTATGACGGATACAATGGGACGCATGCACAGCGACGCTCAGTTTGCCGGCTCTTCTTCCGTTCCCGCCCATGTTGAGATGATGGGCTTCCTTGGAATGGGGAACAACCCGATGGTCGGCGCCACAGTTGCGGTGGCTGTCGCAGTGGATCAGGCGCTGAACAAGAAATAACACAGCGCGAAATGCGATTGTGAAAGGGCTGCCTCGCGGAATCTGTCCGCTCTGGTGGCCTTTTTTCATAAACCGGATGAGAGAACAGAGAGTAAATCCGCCCTGTAATCCCTATTTTCAGCCAGGCGTGCGACAGAAGGAATCTGTTAGCGGTCAATCGGTCGAAGACGGAAGCGGAATAAACCGGCTGAGCGTGTATGAGAATGATTGCGGGGATGAACGAGATGTGGAGACGAACGATTTTTGATGATGGAGGTGTACGATGAGATAATAAACCCGGACGTGAGCAGCAACTAGGTTTCTGCTGGGGTGGACACTCGGCTGTATGGGGATAAGACTCGAGTTATCAATGATTTGGCGAGACGCGATGACAGGATAGGCCACAATAGGTATAATCAGCGATTATGGAAAAGAAGAATTTTTATACAGAGGCGGCCTATTTCGCGGGGCTTTTTCTCCTGGCAATCGGAACGGCTTTTTTGGAGCGGGTGGACTGGGGCATGAGCATGGTTGTGGCGCCGTCGTACCTGGTGTACCTGAAGGTGTCCGAGGTCTGGCGGTTCTATACCTTCGGGATGTCGGAGTATGTGTTGCAGGCTGCGCTTTTGTGCGTGCTTTTTGTTGTTATCAGGCGGATCAAAGCGGTGTTCTTCTTTTCGTTTGTCTCCGCCTTTCTTTTCGGGAACATTCTTGACGGCTGTATTGCCCTTGTGGGACTGATTCCACGAGACGGGGCGTGGTCGACTTTGGCGGCGCGCGCGGGCTTTTTCATAGCGGGGGCGTATCTTTGCTCGCTCGGAGTCTCGCTGTTGTTTCGTTCGTATTTTCCGCCGGAAGTATATGAGCTTTTCGTCAAGGAGGTTGCGCGGAAGTTTGGCCGCCCTATCGACAAGGTGAAAATGGTTTACGATATTGTCTCCTGCCTTGTGGGAGTGGCACTATCGTTCATATTTTTCGGTTTCGGTGTTTTTGTCGGCGTGAAGTGGGGCACGATTGTTCTGGCTGCTGTCAACGGACCCTTGATTGGCTTCATCAGTAGAGGTCTGGACGCGCGGTTCAGTTTCAAGGATGCTTTGCCCTGGAGGGCGCGTTTTTCGGGGTGAGGGGACACGTCGGAAGCGGCAGCTCAATCGGGTTGGTGCGGTTAGCAGGAAAATAGGCGCAAGGTGCCGCAGTACAAGTGGTCGCGCTTTGCCTGGTGAGAGGTAGGTTTTCAGGCGGAGTAGTATGAGATGGTGCAGCCGCCTGAGGGGAGAGGACACGATGGACGTGGCTGCTGGGGTGTATGGTAGGTGCGCCAAGCAGGAAAAGTGGTGCAGGGCGCGGCAGCCTAGGCGGGCACGATATGCTGAATGAGAGAACGCAGGGCGCGGCAGAGCCGCGCCCTGCACCGCCTGATACTCTGCTGTAAATCACGAACGTCCGCTACAACTATGTACGACCCGTGATTGGTGCCCAGCGTCTTTTGAAACTCTGCGTCAAACCACGCCCTGCATTTCCATTGCCTCTGCGACTTTCTTGAAAGCCGCGATGTTAGCTCCCGCCACATAGTCCCCGGGCATTCCGTAGTCCCGGGCGGCCTTGTCGATTTTGCGGAAAATCCGCGTCATGATATCCCGGAGGCGCGAGTCCACCTCGTCGAAGCTCCAGTAGAGCCTCTCTGAGTTCTGGCTCATCTCGAGGGCGGAGGTGGCAACTCCTCCTGCATTCGCCGCTTTTCCGGGGATGAAATACACCTTTTTTTCCTTTAAATACTCCGTGGCTTCACGGGTGACGGGCATGTTGGCGCCTTCGCACACGGCAATGACGCCGTTTGCAACGAGGGTGCGAGCGTCGTCCAAGGTTAATTCGTTCTGGGTTGCGCAGGGCAGGGCGATGTCCGTCTTGACGCTCCATGGAGTCGTGCCCTCGGTTTTTTTGTCGTGGTAGACGGCGGATGGCCGGAGGCTGGCATATTCGGTCAGGCGCTGGCGACGGCGCTCTTTGACGTCTTTGAGAAGCTCCACGTCGATTCCCTCGCTGTCGTAGATCCAGCCGTTGGAGTCGGACGCAGTGACAACGCGCGCACCCAGCTGCTCTGCCTTTTCAATCGCGTAAATCGCAACGTTGCCGGAGCCGGAGACGGATACTGTTTTGCCGGAGATGTCTATTCCGTTGCTTTTAAGCATTTCCTGGGTGATGTAGAGAAGGCCGTAGCCGGTGGCTTCGCTGCGGACTTTCGAGCCGCCGAAGGTTTTGCCCTTTCCCGTGAGAACACCTTCGAAACGTCCGGTGAGCTTCTTGTATTCGCCGTAAAGATATCCGATCTCGCGCGCTCCCGTGCCGATGTCGCCCGCAGGCACGTCCGTCTCCGCGCCGATGTGCCGGTACAGCTCCTGCATGAAGGCCTGGCAGAAAGCCATGATTTCTCTGTCGCTCTTGCCCTTCGGGTCGAAGTCTGAGCCCCCTTTACCTCCGCCGATCGGCAGCCCGGTGAGGGCGTTTTTGAAGATCTGCTCGAAGCCGAGGAACTTGATGACAGACGGGGTCACCGACGGGTGCAGCCGTAGACCTCCCTTGTAAGGGCCTATTGCCGAGTTGAACTGGACCCTCATTCCGTTGTTGACCTGTACCTGTCCGCGGTCGTCGATCCAAGGCACGCGGAAGATGATCTGCCTCTCGGGAGACACAAGCCTTTCCAGAAGCGCGTTTCTGCGATATTCCGTTTCGTTTTCTTCCACAACCGGGCGGATTGAGTCGAATACTTCCTTCACTGCCTGGTGAAATTCAGGCTGGGAAGGGTTCTGAGTCAGCACTCTCTGATATACTTCTTCTATGTATGACATTTTTTGTTCCTTGTTTTGGTTTTGTGAAAATTGCAATTTCTCCGAATTGTATGAATTTAAGCAAATTTGTACAAATACATATTATGTAATATCTTTGATACTTTTTATGTATGATAGAAAATGTGCCGTCAAAGCTCAATTTTAGGGGTAGTCGACGAGAAAACAGGTATGGTGCGTAAGATAAAAACCGGGATCGCCGTTGTTGCGCAGTGCTACGGAAGGGGAAAAGCGGAGTGTGGGATATACTGTGGTTTGATGTCGAAGCGCGGCAAAAGGGATGGAAGAGGCTAGCCGAGGATTTAACGTGCGGCGAAGCCTGTGAGAGGTTTGGGATCGGTGGGGGGCGTTCGTGACAATTCTGGTGCACAGTGATGTCATGGCGCGGAAATGCCCGGGCGTGGTGATGTCGGGGAGTGGAAATGCAAATGCGCTAGGCGTGCAGGGGCGCGGAAATGCTCGGGCGCGACTTTGTCGATGTGTAAAGAGTTCGGTCGCGGGGTGTATTCAGGCGAGGCAATGAGATGATAAAAGTTCATGTTTAATAAACTACAGCCGGACAATATGGGAGTAATCAGGCGTGGCAATGAGAAACAAGGCAGGGTGACAGCCGGAGCCGTGAGAGGCTGCTTAGACCCGTCCAGGCGGACATGGTCAGGGAGCGCCAGTGTGCGAGCCGGGCGGAAAG
>CAMKPI010000054.1 GCA_946414625.1 uncultured Spirochaetaceae bacterium
GCAAAAAAAGCTCAAAAGCAGAAGAGCCGGCACGCAGACGCCAAAACGCGCCGCATCGGCAAGCGCGGCAGAGCCTTTGCCTGAAAAAATGCCATATATGCAACAGACTGCGCCACCGCTTGCGGCGTCAGGCCCCACAGTCTGCATTCTGCGGCGCTGGAAGCACAGTCCTGCCCGTCAGGCCCCAGCCTCCACCGAAGCGATGCCGCAGCAAAAAAAGCTCAAAAGCAGAAGAGCCGGCACGCAGACGCCAAAACGCGCCGCACCGACGAGCGCGGCAGAGCCTTGTCATGTCTTATTCGCAACAACCCATGCGACAAAACTTCTCAATCCTGTCCTTATTCCGAAATAAAGGCACACATAAAAAACCAAAGCGGAAAGAACATACATCTCGTCAGAGACTGCACGCTTACGGACAAAAAAATCAATCATTCCCGCCACAAGGTTCACAGGACGCCGGATCACAGGGTCGATCATCTGCAAAAAAGCACGGCAACGCGGATTTGTCGGAAACCTTCCGCAGATGTACCTTGCAAGAAGCAAGACACATAGCAGAACCAAAACGAATGAAAGAAGATACTGCCAAATTCCCTGTGCCAAAAGAGCGGCGAAAACCCACGGCGTAATTACTCCGTTCCGCGCCAAAATTGAAAACACGCTTTGGAGAATATTCAGAGTCATAAACGCCCAAAGAGCCGAAAAATCAACCGGCCCTCTGTTTTTCGATGAGCGGAACAGGTTCAGAAACGGATCGCACAAAGATTTCAGGAACGAAACAAACGGACCGTCCGAATGATACGGGTCCCGTTGGCTCGGAAGCCAGGTGAGAAGCACCCTCACCCAAAGAGCCACGGAATAAATCCCGATAAGCGATGAAACAACACTGAAAACAGTCCTCATCCCTTTCAAATCCTCCATATCCGGCAAGAAAAACAGGGCATCCGGCTTCCCGAGTCCACGAACCGCGCGGATCACGCAGAAAAACCCGGCGCCTCCGCCGCGCCTGAACCGAAGCCCCTTCTGCTTCCACAGACCGCCACATCCGAACGCCACACGCGTTTCCGGCCGTGAAGGACCTGCTCAATCTCACACCGACGCGATAGGCCTCCACCCGAGTGTTCCTATTGCCGCAGCCCGGCATGAACGCTGCAAATGCCGGCACAGGGTCAACCTACACAGAGGCAACCTACTCGGTATATACATCAATCACACCGTCGCAGCCCTTCAGAGCCGCGACAAGATCTCTGTCGGCGCTGGCGTTAAACATATCGCCCGCCACAATCCGGCGCACCCGTCCCTCGGCGTTTCCCTCGTCGTCAACACTCTGGTACATCACGAACTCGATTCCAGCCGTTCCCTTATGAGCCTGAAGAAGACTCCGTATCTCCGAACCTGACTTCGCCGTCGCGCCCCGCTGGTTCACCTCTATGTACATCTTGGAAGGCTTGTGTGGCTTCATCTGCGCTGGATTGCCGTATATCGTGTCAACAGCGAAACTCATCCTGTCGTTATACTTTTTGAAGCCACCCTGCACCCCAAGCACCCGTCCCTTCACGATGCCCGGCTCGTACAACGCCCACTGTTTCGGAAAAACCGTCACTTCTATGTGCCCGTTATAATCCTCCAGGGTGACATATCCCATGCGGCTGCCGGACTTGGTGGTAAGAGATTTGACATCCGTCACAAGCCCTATCAGGTCGTACTTCACGCCCTCCGCGAACCGCTCCGGGCGTGAGAGGTCCAATCGGACAAAGGCTTCCCAGACAGTCCTGTAAACATCCAGCGGATGCCCCGACATGTAGAACCCAAGGTACTCCTTCTCTCTCTCCAATTTCTCAACAAGGTCGAAGTCAGGCACGCTCTTCATCTTGTATCCCGCGGAGGGAGCTTCGACGCCATCATCGCCGAAAGCGCCGCCGAAAAGAAGATTCTGCCCGTAGTCGCGAGCCTCCTTGTCCCCCTGGAAGCTCTTCAGAGCGTCCTCCCAGTTCGCAAGAAGAGTCGGTCGGTTATACCCGAAGGTGTCGAACGCGCCGCCGTAAACCAGTGCCTCGATTGTGTTCTTCGACGCCACCTTACTGTCGCTGCGCCGCAGGAAATCAAGAAAATCTTTGTACGGCCCATTCTCTTCCCGCTCTTTCAGAATCAGATCCACAATCTTCTCTCCAAGCCCTTTGAGCCCGGCAAGCCCATATACGATGTCGCCGCCGGACACGTTGAAGAAGAGGTCGGACTTATTGATATCCGGAGTCAGGATACGTATGCCGCGTGACTTCACATACTCCAGATACTTCTTGAAGTTGTCGCTGTTTGTTATCTCGTTTGTCAGGTTCGCAGCATAAAACTCGGCTGGATAGTGGCATTTGAGATATGCCGTGCGGTATGACAGGACGGTATAGCAGACGCTGTGGCTCTTGTTGAAGCCATAGCCGGCAAACGGCTTGATATGCTCGAAAAGCTCCCGAGCCGCCGCCTCACTATGACCGTTTTTCACCGCCCCTTCGACGAATTTTCTCTCCTGCTCCGGCAGGAGTTCAACCTTCTTCTTTCCCATGACCTTGCGCAGAGTGTCCGCTTCGCCCAGCGTGAAGCCCGCATATATCTGGGCGGTTTTCATCACCTGCTCCTGATATACCATCACTCCATAGGTCGGCTTCAGGAGATCCACCAAAGACGGATCTGGGTAGTTTATCTCCATCCTGCCCTGCTTTGAGTCGATATACTGCGGAATGAACTGCATGGGGCCCGGGCGGTAGAGGCTTGTCATCGCGTCCAGCTCCTCGAACCGCGTCGGAGACAGAAGCCGGAGGTTCTTCTGCATCCCGGGACTTTCAAACTGGAACACCATCTCGCTGTCGCCCGCCGCCATCATTGCATAGGTTGCGGCGTCGTCGAAAGGAACCTTCTCCAAATCGAAGTCCGGCTCGTGTTTTCGGATAAGGCGCGTTGTGTTTTTCAGGATGGTGAGAGTCTTGAGGCCGAGGAAATCCATCTTGACAAGCCCGCAGTCCTCCAGCATCCCCATTGTATACTGAGTGGAAATACCGCCTGTCTTCTGATCCTTGTAGAGCGGGACGTAGTTCTTCAGCGGCTCCCTGCCTATCACAACGCCGCATGCGTGGGTGCTGACATGGCGCGCAAGGTTCTCCAGCCTGAGCGACGCGTCAAAGAGCTCCTCATACACCCCGCCCCGGGCGCGAACCTCCTGCAGATCAGGATTGCTCTTCAGCGCCCATTCCAGCATCGTCTTGCAGCCGGCTTCCTTTGCTTCATCCGGCAGCTTGATGTCGTCAGGAATCATCTTCGTTATCGCGTTCGACTCGTCGAAGGAAATATCCAGGACGCGCGCCACATCCTTGACCACAGCCTTTGCCTTCAGCGTTCCGAATGTGGCTATCTGCCCAACACTATCGCGCCCGTATTTGTTTGTTACATAATTGATTACTTCCTGCCTGCCCTCGAAGCAGAAGTCCACGTCAAAATCCGGCAGGCTTATCCTGTCCGGATTCAGAAAACGCTCAAACAGGAGGTCGTGCGCAATCGGATCCACGTTGGTAATGTCTATGCAGTACGCCACAAGGCTTCCCGCGCCGCTGCCGCGCCCCGCCCCAACCGGAATCCCGTGGGTTTTCGCCCAATATATGTAGTCGCGGACAATGAGAAAGTACGAGTCGAAGCCCATCTTAAGAATGACGGACAGCTCGAAGCCCAGCCTCTCCTCGAGGGTTTTCTTTTTCTCTGCCTTCCGGCGCGCGGCCTCGTCGTCTCCGTCCACTCCTTCGGCGTATCCCGGATACCGCCGCGCGAGGCCTTCCCACGCAAGGCGGGTCAGGTAGTCCTTCGTATCTTTATACCCCTCAGGAACATCCACCTTCGGCAGGATCGGACCCGGGAACACGATGTCGAACTTGCACCTGTCGGCAATCTCCCTTGTTGTCGCAACCGATTCCGGATAGTCCTTGAAAAGAGAGGCCATCTCGTCGCCGGACTTCATGTAGAACTCTTCGGTGCCGAAGCGCATCCTGTCCGTGTCGCTCTTCTTTTTCTTGGTTCCCATGCACAGGAGTATGTCGTGCGCGGATGCATCGTCTTTATTTATGTAGTGAATGTCGTTTGTGCAGACGGTCTTGATGCCGAGATCCCGGGCAAGTTTCGCAAGAAGCGGCAGAACCGTCTCCTCTTCCTCGAGGAAATGGTTCTGCAGCTCGATATAGTACCTGTCGCCGAACACGCCCTTGTACCACTTTGCCGTCTCGTACGCCTTCTCGGGATTCTGGGACAGAAGCTGCCCCGGCAATTCCCCGGCCAGGCACGCGGAGAGACATATGAGCCCCTCGCTATGCTCCGCGAGGCACTGTCTGTCGATCCTGGGCTTACTGTAAAAGCCCTCGATCCAGGCTATCGAGTTAAGCTCCATCAGGTTGTGATACCCTTTGTCGTTCATCGCAAGAAGGATCAGATGATACCGGCTCCCCTTTGTGAAACGTCCCTCCGGGCAGATGTAGAACTCGCACCCGAGAATCGGCTGGATTTTCGCCCGCCGCAGCGCATGGTAGAACTCCAGAACTCCGAACATGTTGCCGTGGTCTGTGATGGCAAGCGCGTCCATCCCGAGCTCCTTGGCTCGCTCAACATATTTCTTTATCGACGCGGCCCCGTCCAGAAGAGAGTAGTCGGTGTGGTTATGCAGATGCACGAAATCCGTCATGAGTAAATGATAGCAAAGAAAAACGCTCACGTCAACACTTTACTATACATGTAGCAAGATTTTTATATTTGTTTTACATCAAAGAAATTGCCTCTGTTTTCGGACTGGGAACGCTGCGGGTTGCCACGCAAAGAGCCTTCTCCCGAGGTCTGTATAAGTTCCGCGCCCCCGCATTTTGGCGGCTCTTGTTTATGCCTCGTTGTGCCGGTTTTTGTCGTTTTCGCCGGTTTATGCCGCATTGCGGCGGGTTGTCGCGTTTTTCGCTTTTACGACGATTTATGCCCATATATACCCGTCTGCGTCGCTTTCCGCCGGTTATGAAGTTTTCGTGTTATGCCGGCATATGCCCGTTTGTGCCGGTTTCGCGTTTTGCTGTTTTAGTCGCGTCATGGCGCCTTATACCGCTATATTTCCCAAAGGACAAGGCAGCCCGGCAGAGCATGCAAATCCTAACTGGATTTTCTAAAAAAAGTGTATTTTTTCAACCTATTATGACAATACTAACTTATTAAGCAAACTTAATTGGCTAGCTGGAAAACTGAATCATAACTGAGAACAATTGGGTAACCGTTTCTTTCCCGATGGACCGAAAAACCTATAACGAATACAAAAGCATCGTATCGGAACAAGGAATTAAGATGAAGGAAGACCTAATCTCGCACATCAAGAATGTGATCAAATACGAAACCCCAAACATAGACACGCTCAACACGATAGCAGAAACACAAAGCCTTCCGGCAAACCCTCCGGAAAAAACGTACAGCTCTTTCGCTGAAATGCCGGAGGATATGAGGAATAGCATCTGAAATAATCAGGACGCGGAAATTCGCAAAAGACCTGCTTCTTGCGGAAGCGAGAGGGTACGATCTGAGGCTTATAGGACAAGTGGTGGACACGCCCCCAAGCGGAAAACCGCTCGGGGGCAAGCACAAGAACCATCCGCTGTGCGGCAACTTCACAGGTCTTCGCGAATGCCATATAACCCCGGATTGGCTTTTAATATACAGAATTGAAAAATCCCAGCTTCAGCTGATCCTGACCAGGACGGGCACGCATAGCGATTTATACCGGTTTAAGCCGCTTTATGCCGCGCCCTTCCCGTCGTAAACCGAAAGGATGTCTCTCATCGTTTTCACAAATCGCTTGCGCAGGCTCTCGGGAGAGATAATCTTTACTGAATCGCCGCACTGAATTATACGCAGTATCAGCTCTATGGAATTTTCAGCGTCGAACATGCACAGATACTTCCCGCCCGGCTGCTTCTCGGTCTTAATAGGACCGTGCACCACGCTCCGGAACGAGTTCAGAGCGGATCTGTCCGCCGTCTCCAGAGTGACGCGTATCACATCCACAACCATTTCCACCGGCATTTTCGCGTCCTGATGGGCAAAGGCGCGGAGGTTGTCCGGAATTGTGTACGTCTCGTTGAGAATCTCCACGCTGACAATCCTCGAGATGTCTATGGTGACAATCTCTGTTGAGTGCCTGAGACGACCCGTGACTGTGATGGGATTGCGCCCGCTCTCGCCGTCCACAAAGCCAATGAAATACGGGGCGAGCTCCGTCTCCTCGGTCTCCGAAGCATCCAGCCTCTTGCCCGCTTCATCGTCCATGGCTGCCAGATGATCCGCACGGTGGGAGATCTTCACTATCCGGCCGGATACCCAGGCATCGATCAGCACATCCAGAATCTTGTTCGGCACCTTTGCCTCGCCCGCAGACCTCTTTTCCGCGTCGTCCGCGAGGGATGCTATGTTCTGAGCAATTTTCGGAGCATAGGAGAGCATGTTCATGGCGATCTTTCTGAGTCCCGACGCAAGGTGCGGACTCTGGAACTGGCTGTTGGACAGGAGCATTTCGGCTCCCATGTTCAGCGCAAGACTTTCGTATATCGACAGCTCCAGCCGATCCTCTGTCTCCCCCGCTTCTATGCGCACGAGGTTGTTCTCCTCGACCACGTTGTCATAGTTCCTCAAATCCTCGATATAACGCCCAACGGTGGACCTATGCACCCCTATGCGCCGCGCGATGTCAGCCTTGCGCAACCCTTCCGGATGCGCCTTCAGCAGCAATTCAAGCTGCGCAATACGCTCGCCTTTCATACAAACCCTCCGGATGCGCCGGCAACCTGCCGAAACATATGAATCAACTGCCGAACAACACGAAGCGCAGCCAGGAGTCCTCTATCCGGCATCTTGCTGCATTCGATTGCCCCGCAGAGGCTCAAGAGCCCGGCTGCCAGCCTCCGATTTTGCGAAGAGCCGCCATCCGGCTGCAACTATTCCCCGGCATGATTCACAACACGAAAACTGTAAGTCGCAATTTTGTTGCATAACAGTTGTTTTTTTGTTGTATTTATAGATTATCAAATATCGAAGGTTTGTTCAATGCTTCAAACCAAAGAGATCGAAAACTGAAAGAAAAACATACGCCGAACTTTGCAATTCGAATTGTTGCGTTTATATCTGAATAGCATTATGATGACAGCGAAACAAATCATTCAAGGAAACACCGGTTCGAAATCAAGCGGAGGCTTACCGCCAGCCGAAACGAGCCGGCTATCCACCAGGAACCGCTGACGCATCCGCTCCAGACACAAAAGCGCAAAGAAGCATGTTTTCGGGCAGCGCGACAGAACTATACCGGGTGTCGCGAGACCAGAGGCCTTTCCTGGACAAGAGTAAATATAAAGAGGTAAATATGAAAAACACGATCAAGGTTTTGGCTGTTTTGCTACTGTCACTATTCCTTGCGAGCTGCTCGGCTTTCCAGTACGCCCGCGACAACATTGCCCGCGGCGTGGATCCGAACGGAAAAGTATCCGGTACAGGAGACATGGTATACGGCTGCGGCGGAAACGCCTCTCTTACAGCGAAACAGGCGGGATCTGACAAGTCAGAGAATTCAAACCCGGAGAACCTGGTTCTTGTCAAATACGACAACGGAACCACTGCTCTGAAGGCTCCGACAGGGGATCTCATATACAGTTCAGTGTCAACCAGCGACAGCGCTGCCGAAGCGGCTGCAGAAGCATCCTTGACCGCTGCCTCAGCCGCCCGGGATGCGGACGAGGCAGCCCTGGAAAAGGAAGCGGCGGACGCGGCGGCTAGAGAAGCCCAGGCAAAGGCAGACGAGGCTAAGATTGCCGAGGCAGAAGCATTGGCAAGACTTGAAGAAGCAAGAAAAGCAGAAGTCGAAGCGGAGCGCTCGGCCAAAGAGATAGCTGCGAAGGCGGAAGCGGAAGCCAAGGAAGCCGAGGACGCTGCGAAAAAAGCCGGAGAGGAAGCAGCCGCACAGGCGGAAGAAGAGAAAAAAGCAGCTCTCGATGCAGCAGCGGAAGCAAAACCTGTCTCTGAGGGAGAATCCTCCCCGAACGCCGAGACAAAAGACGCTCTAAGCATCGTTGACAATGCCGGCGCCAACGAAGAGATAGTTGCCCCTGCTGCCGACAAAGAGCAGGAAGCCATCACAGATTACCGCGACGTGATCGAGCAGATCGAGGCCTCGGAGGCGGAAGAAAAGGCGGCCGATGCGGAGCGTATCGCAAAGGAAGCCGAAAGGGCGAAGGCGGAATCCGAACGCATAGCGCGTGAAGCGGAAGCGGCGCGACTGGCTGCCGAAGCGGAGCTCTCTGAAGCGGAAAGGGCTTACCGCGAGGCTCAGGCGGAAGCGGAGCGTGAAGCAAAGGCAGCCGAAGAAGCCGCAAAAGTGGCTGCGGAAAAGGCTGAAGCCGAACGCGCCGCCGCGGAGAAAGCGGAGGCGGAGCGCATAACTGCCGAGAAGGCAAAAGCAGAGGCGGAGCGCCAGGCAGCAGAAGAAGCGGCGAAAAAGGCGGAAGCAGAGGCAAAAGCGGCTGCGGAAAAGGCCTCCAGAGAAACCGAGGCAGCAAAGAAGGCCGAGGAAGCAAAGACAACTGAGGCGGCAAAGACAAACGGAAAAAAAGGCGGAAAAACTTGGCTTGTCGTTCTGATAATCCTGATTGTCCTCGCTGCGCTTGTCGGATGGGTGCTTTTCAAGTCGAATACGAACAAGAAAAACGCAAATAAAACCAAGAACAGTCCGAAAAAGGGAAAGAAAAAATAAAAGAAAGTCCTTGCATTTTGTAAAAGGATTGCCACGGGGTGTCTTCCTAAAACACCCCGTGTCTTTTTATCCGTTTGTACAGTTCAGGCGGCTGTCTGATGCCGCGAGGCACAGACAAAAAAACCAAAAGCCCTGCTGAGGACCGGATACGCAAGACAAAAAGGAGTCACGAGTGACAAGAAGCGAAAAACTGGAGACGGATTTTTCCTACATGCAGAACAATATTGCCGAAATAAGCGAGCTTATCAGGGAGATGTCGGCAGATATCTCTTTGCTGCAGAAACAGATAAAAATTCTGAATGAAAAAATCTCAGCCATGGAGGGCGACGCCGAATCAAGAAAGCCGCCTCACTATTGAGCGGTCCTGGCGTTGCAGATCCTTCCGACTGGACGCATCCGCGGACGCTTTTCCGCTGATTGCTGCAAAACCTTCCGAGCGGACAGAATCGGCGGGTGCTGTTCCGCAGATTGTTACAAAGCCTTCCGACTGAACGAATGACTGGACGAATCCGGGGGGCGCTTTTCCGCTGATTGCTACAGAGCCTTCAGGGCGGACGCAACCGGCGGACTCTTTTCCGCTGAAATGTTTATTCTTCCGTTCTTTCCGCTGATTGCTACAAAACCTTCCGGGCGGACAAAATCGGCGGGTGCTGTTCCGTAGATTGTTGCAGAGCCTTCCGGGCGGACAGAAT
>CAMKPI010000055.1 GCA_946414625.1 uncultured Spirochaetaceae bacterium
ATTCCTCCGCTCATCCCGACCAAAACCTTGCTCATCAGAGTTCTCCTTTTTCTGTCCATTCTACTCAAATTTTTGCGCGCAAACAATCAACACAAAGATCAATTCTTGAAAAAACAAACAAATTAGATACAATCAAGGAGGTGTTCGAATCGCAAATCTTCCTGCTCACAGAGCTTTTTCTTATCTCCTCGGTATGCCTCCTGCATGTTGACAGCCCGGACAACAGACTGCTGTTCCTGATCAATTTCAAGAACTTCGTTTGCAAAAAAAGATCCCGGAGGACAACGTTCCTTGGACTGAACGTTGCGACGCTTCTTCTGAACATATTCCTGCCTGCAAGCCCGGGTCCTATGCTCCTGGGAGATTTTCTTGTTTGCGTGAACCTGCTTGCCCTCCTGTTCCGCTTCCTCTTGAAATTCCGAACGCCCGAATCCCGCGACGCGATAAGCGATTCAAACACGCTGTGCAACATCACGATAACGATTGCCGTGCTTCATTTCATCTTTCCAGGTCTCGTGCTTCTCTGAAATCGATCCAGGTGATGCAATTTTAACCCGTACGCTTTAAGGCAGAGTCCGGAAAAACCTGTGAAAAAACAATGGCGGCGCGCCTCCGCGCGCCGCCTCAAATTCCGGACCGAATTGCCTCACAGAATCGTACCATTCGGTATTGTCGCATATTTGTTTATCACAATGATTCCATCATGAATTGAATACGCCTCAGTGTCACAATCCGGACGGGCAATGTCGTCAATTCCGATACGGCAGCCCTCGCCAATCCGGGCATTTGCGTCGACAATTGCCCTTTTCATGATTGTCCCTTTCCCAATACCGATGTTCGGCCGTCCGAGACGCCGGTTCTCTTCTTTCTCCTCCGCCGTCTCATACTTGGTCGATCCCATCACATAAACTCCGTCAAGCGACGCGCCACTCTCGATGATCGTTCGAGTGCCGACAATCGAATTAACGATATATGCGTTCGTGATAATGGATCCTTCCGCCGTCAGCGAAGACGAGATATTGCAGAAATTGATCTTGCTTGCCGGCAGAAAGCGGCTTCTGGTGTAGATCTGGGTGGTCGCCGTATCGTTAAAAAAGCGCGGCATCGTGCTTGCAAGGTCGATGTTCGTCTCGTAGAAAGCCCTAATCGTTCCGATGTCCTCCCAGAAATCGTTGAAGAGATAGCTGGACAGCCTGTAATTAGACAGGAGTCCCGGGATTATCTCCTTACCGAAGTCCGTCTCGGTACCTTTCAGCGCGTCTTCCATCACTTTTGCACTGAAAACATATATACCCATGGACGCAAGATACTCGTTGGAGGAGTCAGCCTTCACGTTCAGCTCGCTCTCGAGGTACTCAGCGTTCACTTTATACTCGGAAATGTCCATGTCAGGAGCCGGCTTTTCGTAGAACTTGGTAATCATACCGTCCTTGTCGGTGGCCATAATTCCCAAACCCGTGGCTTCAGCGCGGCTGATGGGCTTCGCGGCAATCGTCAGATCAGCCCCCGAGTCGATATGCCTTTGGAGCATCTTCCGGAAGTCCATTCTGTAGAGCTGGTCGCCGGACAGGATAATATAGTGGTCGGCGTTCTGGTCGCGGAAATGCTTCAGGTTCTTCCGCACAGCGTCCGCCGTGCCCTGGTACCACGATTCAGAGGAATAGGTCTGTTCTGCGGAAAGAATCTCCACAAAGCCGTTCGAGAACTGATCAAAGTTATATGTGCTGGCAATGTGGTTATGCAGACTTGCCGAGTTGAACTGTGTCAAAAGATAGATCTTCTTGTAGCCGCTGTTGATGCAGTTTGAAATCGGAATATCCACCAAGCGGAACTTTCCTGCAAGCGGAACAGCAGGCTTGGATCTGTCCTTTGTGAGGGGATAAAGACGGGTGCCTTTTCCTCCGCCGAGAATGATTGCGAGTACGTTGTCTTTCTTCATTTTGCATACACGAGACGCATCCCTCCCGGTTGCAACATCGTTTTCCTGCCGCAACGCAGTGTTTTGCGTCTCCACTCCTTTTTATATTATTTTCTATCAAAAATCATAGAAGCCGTGGCTGTTCCAAGGAAACATCTATCCAAATTCCGGAAGCCTGTATTCATCCGATTCCATCGAACGATGCTCTCTCAGCACCTACATGCCTGTAAGCCTTTTGTAAATGCTTATATACTTGTCGGCGGATGCTCCCCAAGAGAAGTCCTGCTTCATTGCGCGGCGAACAATCTCGCTGAAAGAAGCACTTTTGTATATCTCGGTGGCGCGCCATACCTTGGAGTGTATCTCGTTGCCGGAAAGGGCATCAAAGACGAGCCCAGTGCCGTGCTCCGGATCCTCATCGATATCCACAACCGTGTCCGCAAGTCCGCCCGTGCGCCGCACAATCGGCAGCGTACCGTATCGGAGAGAATACAGCTGGTTCAATCCACACGGCTCGTAACGACTTGGCATCAGGAAGAAATCTGCGCCCGCCTCCACCTGATGTGCGGCCTTGTTGCTGAACAGTATGTTCACAGACAGGTTGTCGTACTTCGCATCAAGATCCAGAAGGGCTCGCTCAATTGCCTTGTCCCCTGTGCCGATTATCACGAACTGAAGACGTATTTCGCGGAGCATCTTCTCCAGGTTCTCCAAGAGAGCGTCGAAGCCTTTCTGGGAAGCAAGTCGACTGATCATAGCGAACAGGGGCACGTCGGCCGCAACGGGAAGTCCGAAAGCCGACTGTACCGCAGCCTTCACCCGTGCCTTGCCGCCTATGTCGTCGGACGAAAAATGCGAATCTATCGCCGGATCAGAGGCGGGGTTCCACTCGTCGGTGTCGATTCCATTCACGATGCCGGCAAGGACATCCCTTCTGTCGCGGAGTATACAATCAAGTCCGCATCCCTGCTCCGCGGTCTGTATTTCGCGCGAATACGTGGGACTCACAGTGGTGATGAAGTCGTGCGAAAGGAGTCCCGCCGCCATCATGTTCAGCCTTCCGTCCCAAAAAGCCTCCGCATACGGCTTCGAGCCGGACAGGAGATAGTTGTAGCGCGGAAAGATTCCCTGATAAGCCAGGTTGTGAATTGTGAAGACCGTCTTCACACCCTTGAAGAAGGGTTTTTCAAAGAAAGATTCGTCCAAATCCCGCATGAACAGGGGCACAAGTCCAGCCGTCCAATCATGAGAATGAATCACATCGGGCTTCCACCCTGTCTTTTCGCAGAACACCAGGGCCGCCTTGCAGTACAGAGAAAACCTTTCCGCGTTGTCGGCGTATGGAGTAAAGCTTGTGTCTCCGTAAATACCCAGCCTGTCACCGAACACAGGGTGATTGATGAAGAAGTACGGCGTTTTGCCTACAGTCTTCCTCGTCACCACAACATGCTCCAAGCGGTCAAACATCGGCACATCGAAAACACACACAACTTCGCCTGCATCGGATAATTTCGTGTTGTATGCAGGAGTGATTATAACGGCGTCCTGTCCCTTCTCGATCAAGGCCGCAGGAAGAGCTCCGGCGACATCCGCAAGCCCTCCGGACTTGGAAAAAGGCACAGCTTCACAACTTGTCATAAGTATCTTCATCAGTTCTTATTCAACCACAGAACCGGAGGGAAATAAAGAAAAATTTTTTATTTTTCCAGAACCGCACATTTTGTCAGAAACACGGCAGGGGTGAATACGGGCGGCCCATCTGCATACAGGCGCGAGCTTTTTCGGGGAGTGCAACCGTTTATCGTCGCGATGTATGCACAGCCCATCTGCTTACAGGCGAGAGCAATTTCACCCAAGGCTTACGGAGGCCCACGTCGGAACAATTCTCGTCGTGCTTTGCGGCAAGTTGAGGGCAGGACGCGCCAGCATCACCTCCGACCTTGGTTTCGGCGGCAGGTCGGCATCTCGTCCGTAAAGGCTCACTCACACGGATAAAAAAACAGCCCTGCTTGTTGTTGTCCGACCCAGATTGTGGTATTTTATTGTTGCATCTATAGCTGGAGGAATAGATCATGGTTTCTCTACTTTTGTCTTTCGCCGCCCTTATCGTGGCCTACCACACGTTCTCGAAAAAGGTGGAAAAAATTTTCGGACCGGACGACAGGAAAACGCCCGCTTACAGGCTCGGAGACGGAGTGGATTTCGTCCCGATGAAACAAGGGAAGGCTTTTCTTGTTGAACTGCTCAACATTGCCGGAACCGGACCGATTTTCGGCGCACTGATGGGTGCATGCTTCGGACCGGTGGTATTCCTGTGGATCGCCCTCGGTGCAATATTCGCCGGAGGCATTCATGATTACATGGTGGGCATGGTGAGCGAGAGGTGCGACGGAGAGTCCATCGCGGAGCTGTCAGGGCTTTATCTGAACAAAACCGCAAAACAGGTGATGAGGGTTTTCTCCGTGATTCTTCTCGTCCTCACAGGAACGGTTTTCGTAACAAGCCCCGCCGCCCTCATAGATCAGCTCACTCCGCTCGAAAACGACGAACTCCTATGGATCGGCGTCATACTCTTCTATTACATTCTTGCCACGCTTCTACCGATTGACAAAATCATAGGAAGACTTTATCCGGTCTTCGGCGTGGTGCTCCTTCTGATGGCGGCTCTTATCTGCGGAGGGCTGTTTGTAAGAGGCTACACGATTCCCGAGATAACGCTGCGCAACCTCCACCCGGGCAAACTGCCGGTGTGGCCATTTATGTTCGTCACAGTTGCCTGCGGAGCGATTTCGGGCTTCCACGCAACCCAGTCACCGATGATTTCAAAATGTCTGGAAACTGAGACTGACGGCAGGAGAGTGTTCTACGGCGCGATGCTGAAGGAATCAATGATAGCCCTTATCTGGGCGGCCGCTGGCGTGACTTTCTACGGCACAACAAGAGGACTCTCCGACGCGCTCACACGGATGGGTCAGTCCGGCGTGGTATATGAGATATCCTTTGGAATCCTCGGCGCGGCAGGAGGCGTTCTTGCGATAATAGGCGTCATTGCATGTCCCATCACATCAGGCGACACGGCATTCCGCAGCGCAAGGCTGATACTGGCGGAAATCACGGGACTCGATCAAAGATCTATGAAAAACCGGATGATTATCACGATCCCGCTTCTTCTTGTGGCGGCAGCCCTCACACGGCTTGATTTCAACGTGCTTTGGAGATATTTCTCCTGGAGTAACCAGACTCTCGCCATGATAAGCCTGTGGGTTGTGACAAGCTATCTGATTCAAAAGAAAATGAAAAAATGGGAAAGCCTCTTGTCCGCAATTCCTGCAACATTCATGTCAGCCGTCTCGGTCACGTACATACTCATGGCACCGGAGGGACTCAGACTCTCACGCAGTATCGCATACCCTGTGGGAATCATTTTTGCCGCGGCATGCTTCTACTACTACATTTCCGAATGCAGAAAAGCGATAAAACAAGCGATTTCAGGATAAATTCCGGCTTGATTTCAGGTCCTGCGTATCTTCAGGCTTCAAACGGACAGAAACGTCCGGGAACATTCAGAAGCCTCACTCCTGATTCCGCATCTCACTAACCCTCTGCTTCAGTGCCTTAGAGACGATCTCAGGAAGCATGCCCTTGATTTCGTCACCGTAGAAAGCCACTTCCTTCACCATTGAACTGCGAAGCAGGAAGTATTTCGGATTAGTCGGCAAGAACACCACCTCGATCTCCGGACACAGCTGCCGGTTTGTCTCGGCAATCTCGAACTCATAGGCAAAATCGGTCAGAGCGCGGACACCCCGGACTATCACACCCACACCATGCTTTCTGGCAAAATCCACGGTGAGCCCGCCCCAGGACAGCACCTCGACGTTCGGCATATCAGCCACAAGGGCTTCCAATAGTCCTACCCGCTCGGCGGCCGTGAACATCGCCTTTTTTGAGCTGTTGTCCGCAACCACGACGTAAACTTTGTCGTACAATGCGTTGGAACGCCTGATAATGTCTATATGACCATTCGTCGGAGGGTCGAAAGACCCGGGGAACATCGCAATACGGCTATTCATATCCATGAAGATCTCCTGAGTCATTCCTTGGTTGATTCAACGAACTTTTTCATCTCGGAATAGGCCTGGGCGCCCTCGTATTCGATTCTCTCCCGAAAATAAAAACCGCCATCCGGATTCTTCGCCACAACGGCAAAAGAACCTCTGCCTATGTAAGAGACCTTCTCGTTCGGCTGGACGTTGTACTCTTCCTTTATCCGGGAAAGAACGCAGTCAAAATGGCTGTACCTGCCGTCCCCCTCGCTTATAGCCTCGGCTATGAGCGGAATCGGTCGACCGCAGATCGCGCATTCGGGATTCGGCTCGCGGATACGGGGAACATGCTCCCTTTCCGCGGCGTGCTTAGTGCCGATCCTGCTGTGAGACTTTTCCGCGTCAACCTTGGCTCGTCGCCTGTCCCTATCCCTTGCTTCTCTCATTCAAACCTCAACCATCCGACCGCGACTCTCTTCGCCCTTCGGTTATGCCACGCAAAACAGGAAGCTATTCAAACGCACCGGCAAAATATTTCACCATGCCGTCAGTCACCGCCGCCACATCAAAACTGACACTATCATATTTAACTTCCGGAGTTGTCGCAAGATACATCCGGGCACTTTGCATGATTTTCAGTCTCTTTCCGGGCCCAAGTTTTCGCTGCAAGGAAAGAGCATCCCACCCGGTGGGAATCCGCTTTACCTCGACAAAGGACACCACGCCGTCCTTTGAGGCTACTATGTCGATCTCTCCAGCCCGACAAAACCAGTTTCGAGCGAGAATTGAATAGCCTTTTGAGGCAAGATACCCACAGACAAGTTCCTCCGCCTCGATTCCTCTCTGCCGAGTATTCATTTCTCTCCTCTCGAAACATACGGGACGCATCGACCGCATAGCCGCATGCATCAATGGAGCCGGAAAAGGCGACAAATGTCTTCCAACGGCAACCATAGATGCCACCCCCCCTCAAGAGAGGCTCTTCAGCCTCGCTCCTTGGATCCTACGGATCGTATTTCAGCTCAGACGAATCCATGATCACTGTAAAAGGACCATCGTTCATGAGAGAGACCTCCATGTGCGCTCCAAAGACCCCTTTTTGAACCAGCGGAACATGCTCGCGGGCTTTCTCCAGGACGTATTCATACAATCCCGACGCCTCGGCCGGCGCACCTGCCTGGGAAAAACCAGGCCGATTACCGCTCCTCAGATCCGCATATAACGTAAACTGGGATACGATAAGAAGCCCTCCGCCGATGTCGGTCACCGAAAGATTCGTCTTGCCTTCACTGTCGGAAAAAATCCTGAGAGCACAGAGTTTTTTTACCATTCTGTCGGCAACATCTTCGGTGTCCGTCCTGGAGATTCCGCAAAGCACCAGCAGTCCCTGTCCGATCTCTCCGACAGTCTCTCCTGCGACCCTCACCTCGGCTCCACCCACTCTTTGAACCACAAACCTCATGAACCCTCCGCAAACTGCGCGGCCCGTCTCACGCCACAACCACCGGAACCGGCCCCGGAAAAATCATAAAAAACGGCATACCGCAAAAGGCTACTCGCGTTCTTCGTCCTTGCTCTTCAGCACAGCAAGGAAGGCTCGCTGCGGAATCTCAACGTTTCCTACAAGCTTCATACGTTTCTTTCCCTCTTTCTGTTTCTCCAAGAGCTTTCTCTTTCGTGTGATGTCTCCACCGTAGCACTTTGCCGTGACATCCTTACGGAACGCATTGATCGTCTCGCGGGCGATGATGTTTCCGCCTATTGCCGCCTGGATTGGAATCTTGAACTGGTGGCGAGGAATCTCCTTCTGAAGACGCTCGCAGACAACACGCCCGCGGGAAGCGGCATTGTCCCTGAAAACGAGCTGGCTCAGCGCGTCAACAGGCTCGCCGTTCACAAGAATCTCCATGCGGACAAGATCCGTTTTCTTATATTCGGTTATCTCGTAATCAAACGAAGCATAGCCCCGTGACACCGATTTCAGGCGATCGTAGAACTCAAAAAGAACCTCGGAAAGAGGCATACTGTAAACAACCTCGACGCGCTTCTGGTCGATATAGTTCAGGCTTTCCTGAACCCCTCGCTTCTCCATGCAGAGCATGATTATGGCTCCCAGGTACGTATCCGGCGTTATGATATGCGCCCGTATGTACGGCTCCATGGCGTAGTCGATCTTGACCTGGTCGGGATAATCCAAGGGATTGTCAATCTCCAGCATCTCGCCGCTCTTCAAAAACACCTGATACTTCACAGACGGGCTTGTGAAAAGAATCGAGAGCCCTGCCTCGCGTTCTATGCGCTCCTGAACCACCTCCAGGTGAAGAAGCCCCAGAAAACCGCAGCGGAAACCCTGTCCCAGGGCTGCGGATGAATCCTTCTCCCATACCAGGGACGCATCGTTGAGCTTCAGGCGCTCGATGGCCTCCAGCAGCTCCTCGTAGTCGTTGGAATCAATCGGATAAATCGAGCTGAATACAACAGGCTTCACTTCCTTGAACCCTTCGCAGGGCTCGGATGCCGGGTTTCCCGCGAGAGTTACCGTGTCCCCCACCCGGATGTCGCTGATATTTTTCACGCCTGCGGTGAAATATCCAACCGAGCCCGCCTCCAGGAAGTCCTGCTTCATATAGTCCAGCTGAAAGATTCCCACCTCCTCAACCTTGTAGACCGCACCGCTGTTCATGAACATGATCTCGGCCGCGCTTCGGATCACACCGTCGAAAAGGCGGAAATGAACGATCACGCCACGATAGGGATCATAGTGAGAATCGAAAATCAAAGCCTTCAGCGGCGCGTCAAGCTTCCCCGACGGGGCGGGGATATACTTCACAATCGCTTCGAAGAGCTCATCGACTCCCTGTCCCGTCTTAGCGCTCACCTGAACCGCCATGTCCGGATCAAGCCCGAGGTCGTGGTCTATCTGGTGAAGAGTTGACGGGATGTCGGCACTCGGAAGGTCGATCTTGTTAATCACGGGGATTATCTCAAGACCATGCTCCATCGCCATGTAAAGGTTAGCAAGAGTCTGTGCCTCCACTCCCTGCGAGGCGTCAATCAAAAGAAGAGCCCCCTCGCAGGATGAGATTGCTCTGGAAACCTCGTATGAAAAGTCCACATGGCCCGGGGTATCCACCAGATTCAACTCGTATTTGCAGCCGTCGAGAGCGGTATACGGTATCGTCACCGCCTGGCTTTTTATCGTTATCCCCCGCTCACGCTCTATGTCCATG
>CAMKPI010000056.1 GCA_946414625.1 uncultured Spirochaetaceae bacterium
CCCGCATAGCCGACCAAGGTTTTGAGGCGTGGAATTCGAGATTATATAGGAGGCTGTATGAGCACGATTATAATAAAAAACGGCACTCTCGTGGATTATCGCACTGAATGCAGGGCGGACCTTGTGATATCGGGCGGTAAAATTTGCAAAATCGCTCCGAGTGTCGATGTCGAGGAGGAGAAGAGGCGTGCGACATCCGGAGGTGTCAAGGTCATCGACGCCGCAGGCTGCCTTGTCCTGCCAGGACTTATTGACGCTCATACGCATTACCACCTGGTTTCCCGAGGCACCGTTACCGCCGACAGCTTTAGGGAGGGCTCCAGGACGGCGTCTTTCGGCGGAGTCACAACGGTGATTGACTTTGCGGACCACAACAAGGGCATGAACCTTGAGGAAAGCGCGAAGTTTCGCCTTGACGAGATGGCTCGGGGCGGAATGGCTGTGGACTATACCCTGCACCAGGGGGTTTATGGGCACGGCTACGACGCCTCGATTCCGGAAAATCTCGAGCGGCTCAAGGAGCTTGGAATCAGGACCCTGAAGATTTTCACCACCTACAGGAACACCGGATATCTTCTCGACGACCCGGCGTCTCTTCGCGACCTCTTCCGAAACGCGAAGCGGCTTGGAATGCTTGTCACTGTTCATTGCGAATATAATCCTTTCATAGAGAAGATAAACGACAACTGGAAGGGGACGTACCTTCCGAAAGACCATCCGGACATGCGTCCTGCTGAGGCGGAAGCCGAGGCCATCCGGACTTACGGGGAGATCGCGTTCGAGGAGGATTGCCCCCTGTACATAGTCCATTGCTCGTCAGAGGCGGGGCTGGACGAGATCCGGCGTCTCCGCGGCATGGGGGCGGAGATCTACGCGGAAACCACCCCGACCTATCTTTTCCTTGAGAGAAGCCGCCTTGAGGGCAATGACGGAGCACTTTTTGTGATGACACCTCCGCTTCGTACCGAGCGGGACAACAAGATTCTCCGTGATGCGTTATCGCGTGGAGAGTTCAATGTTGTCGCAACGGACCACTGCTCCTTCACACGCGAGCAGAAGCTTTCTTCCTGCGACGTGCGTACGATTTACCCCGGAGTCCCCGGCACGGAAGAGATGTTCCCGTTGCTATACACGGCATTTAAGGACAGGATGCCTCTTTCAAACCTCGTGAGCCTTGTCACAAACGAGCCTGCGAAACTGTTCGGCATCTCCGGCAGGAAGGGCTCGCTCTCTGTCGGAATGGACGGCGATGTGTGTATCTACGACCCCCGCGGAGAGCGGATCCTGGACGACAGCATTGTCCATACCGCTGCAAAATATACTGCGTTTAGGGGCTTGAAGATCGAGGGAAAGGTCTCCTGCACAATCTCCCGGGGTCGTGTTGTCATGGAGAGGGGGGAATATTTCGGAGAGCCCGGCGAAGGACGCTTCATAGAGCAGTCGTCGACGCTGGAGGGTGGAGTTGCGGTATGGCCGCCTGCTCGGGGATTCTTCATCCCGAAAGACGCAATAAGGAAGGTGTGTAATGACTAGAAAAGTGGTTCTTGCAAACGACCATGGCGGAGTAGAGATCGCCTCGGCTATCAAAAGGCATCTGGAGGACCGAGGATTTGAAGTAAAGTACCTCGGGACGGAGACCTCTGAATCTGTGGACTATCCTGACTATGCCAAGGCGGCGGCGGACGAGTACCTCTCTGGTGACTATGACTTCGGGGTGCTCTGCTGCGGTACTGGAATCGGTATTTCCATTGCGGCAAACAAAATACGCGGAATCATGTGTGCTCTGCCCCAGAACCGATACGCAGCGGAGAAGACCAAAGAGCACAACCATGCGAATTTTATCGCGTTTGGCGGCAGGGTGGACTATCATGACGATCCGCTAAAGATACTGGACGCGTATATTGACGCCAAATGCCTCGAGGACGAGAAATATAATCGCCGGATTGCGAAGACATTGGAATTGGAGAGGTAGGTTCTGAGGTCTGGTCTTGGCGGCTTTTGGCAGCGGAGACAAGAACGGGCAGCGGAAACAGGAACGGGCGGCGCTTTGCGCCGCCCGTTTTCCATGCCGCTCGTGTTCTGTGTAGTTCCGCCTTGCTATTTCCATGACGCTCTCGTTTTCCGTGTAGATCGCCTCGCTATTTTTATGCCGCTTTGCGAGATCCCGCATGAGACCTCGTTTTTGTCTTAGGGGACCCGCCACACAGATATTCTACTTTGTGAGTTTCAAGAGCCACGCCAGCGTGGAGGGCTTAGATACACAGGCAGCCCGCCACACGGATATTCTGCCTTGTGAGTTTTAAGAGCCCGCCAGCGTGGAGGGCCTAGATACACTGGCGACCCGCCACACAGGTATCCTGCCTTGCGAGGTCTCGCATAAGGCTTTTTGTCAGTTTCAGAACTATTCCACTTCGAACGCGTCACCGAAATAGGTGTCGCGGGCAACCTCGTTTTTCAGAAGATCCGCCTTTGTGCCTGACACGAGAATTTTCCCTTCGGATATGAGGTGCGAGCAGGTTGTGATGGCAAGGGTGTCGCGGACATTGTGGTCTGTTATGAGTATTCCGATTCCCTGTGACGCAAGACGCCTGATTATCTGCTTTATCTCGTAGACCGCTTTCGGATCTATTCCCGCGAACGGCTCGTCCAAGAGGAGGAACGACGGGCTTGTGGCAAGGCTGCGGGCAATCTCCGTTCGTCGCCTCTCTCCGCCCGAGAGGGTGTAGCCTTTCTGCTTCACAAGGCGAGTGAGTCCGAACGATTCGATGAGCCTGTCTACCAGCTCCTTTTTTTGCTGTCCCGTAAGATCCCTGCGCGTTTCCGCCACAAGCTTCACGTTGTCGCGCACGGATAGCTTTCTGAAAATGGACGGCTCCTGTGGCAGGTATGAGAGCCCCATCCGGGCCCGTTTGTACATAGGCAGTCCCATTATGCTGTGTTCGTTGACGTAGATTTTTCCGCCGTTCGCCTTGATGAAGCCGACAATCATGTAGAACGTGGTGGTTTTTCCGGCGCCGTTCGGACCGAGAAGACCGATGATGTCTCCGCCTTGCATTTCGAAGGAGATGTCCGAGACCACCTCCCTCTTGCCGTAGATTTTTTTCAGATGTTCCACTTTCAGGGTGGGACGACCTAATTGGCCGGATATTGCGGATGCGTGGCTGTCGTGGAGGCGAATGTCCTCGGCGGACCATTTTTCTGCTTCTGTGTCCGTCGCGGAGGGGGAGACCTCTGGAGCAAGCGTCGCCTCAGCCGGGGCGGTTGTCATGGTGTGGGAGACTTTTGGGGCAAGCGTCGCCTCAGCCGGGGAGTCTGTCATGGAGTCTTTGGACAAGACCTCCCCAACGCGTGTACTGTGTGGAATTATCGTGGTTGAGTCTGTCGCTTCGTTCGCGGGGAAGTCCGCCTCAACGCGTCCACTGTGTGGGACCATCGGGGTTTCGTCTGTCGCTTCGTTCGCAGACAAGTCCGTCCAGGGCTCCTGATTCGCGTCTCTTCTGGCGCGATCCGTGTATCCAGCGTCTCCCGCATTGTTTTTATTCGCAGTCATGTCTCCGGAGTTGTCAAATTCTTCGGGGATTCTCTCGTGTAAGTCGCTCATGGTAAAGCTCATAATAAAATTATCCGTGTAATCTGCTTCGCCGCATTTTAGCCGTTGATCGTCCCTTCTATCGATCCGTGGAGAACCACGTCCTCGGTGTCCAGGTTCACGGTGATTAGGGACGCGCGGTAGGTATCATCCCCCCAGACAACGGTGGCGGAGCCTTTCAGAACCACAGTCTGGTTGTCACTGTTGTACTCGATGCTGTCCGCCGTGCACGTCATAAGTCCGTCGTCGGTGTCTTTCTCGATTTTTGCCCGAATCTGAAGGAGCATGCGCGATGCGTTCTTGTCGTAGTCGAGGTAGGCACCCGAGAGTTTCACCTCGTGCTCCTTGTCGTCGATCTCAATCCAGCCGTCTGAGAGGAGCTGTTCCTTTCCCCTGTTGTAAACAAGAGACGGGCAGGAAAGACTGATGTTCCTCTCCTGTTCGACGATTTTTACGTTTCCTGTACATCGGACAAAATTGTAGTCATCGCCGTAGAGCTCTATCGTATCTGCGTCGAGCGACACGTCGTTATACTTCACACTGGCAGAGCCTGAGAGAGTCACGGTATGGGCTCCCTCCTGCAGGCTCACCTTTGTGAAGCCGCCCGAGAAGCTGATGTCGCTAGCGAAAAGAGCCTTTGGGGACCAAAGCGCCGGAGAGAGCAGGAAGAGAAGGAATGCTGAGGCAAAAACGGCGGATTTTAGTATATTTCCGTCTTTATGCGCGCCGGCTCTTCGCCCGCCAGGATTTTTATTTGCCATCGCTGTACTTCCCCTCGATTATCGTATCGAATTCGTAAAGGTTCTCGTTCAGTTTTGCCGAGAATCCCCGTGCGCGGAGGCTTGTGTTGTCCTCGTACGAGACATTCACGATGCCTGAGGTGTAGAGGGTTTGCTCCTCGTTGTTCCATATAAGATCGTTGCAGCGGATCGTAAAGTTGTCTGACGATTTGTGCAGGACTATGTCCCCGCGCAGTTCTGCGACGGTGTTGTTTTTTGTAATCACGGCATAGTTACAGCTGCCGTACATGTCGCTGAACGGATGACTGGATTCGTTGTCTCCAGCCTTGCTGCCGGAGATAGCATTTCTCTCTCTGTCGTCTTTGTCTCGGGTGGTGCCCAATTCGCTCTCCACCGGGGCATTCGGGTGGGCTTTTGCGACCGTTTCAGTGTTCTCCGCATCTGCATTTATTTGTGAGCTGGCGGAGTCGGAAGCATTATTTTCTGTATTTCCGGCGTTCGAGCCTGAAGTGTTTTTTCCATGGGGCTCGTCTTCCGCGCCTGGTGCCGTGGAAGATTCGGCGTTTTTCGGCAACTGCTCGAACCGGATACCAACCAGAGCCGTCCGATCTTCTTCCTTCGAGTAGATGGTGATTTTCGAGGCGTACATGATGACAGGCGTTCTTCCGCTCTCCCCGAAGGTGTAGGTCGCGTCGGTCAACACCATATCGGGCAATGTGTCTTCCGTGCCGTCCTTGTCCGGGCGGACGCGCCTGCACGAGGCAAGGGTCGCCAAGAGAGCCGAGGCAACGACGAGCGCGATGAGTGCGCCGCGAATGCTGAATCTGCCGGGATGTCCGAAATGCTTTGAAAACACGCCGCTATTATACATTATAGTACCTGAAGTTGCAAATCCCGGGTCATGCCTCGGGCTCGGGCTTTTCGGCGGCGGACAGGCGATGTAAGCAGAAAAAAATTTCTCTGACCATGGGAGGCTTCGGCGGCGGACTGGCGATATGTGCAGAAAAAAATCACCAATCTTTTCCGGACGGCTATGCTGCGTTTGCAGAACGCGTCAATTATGTGTTTGTGACTCTTCCGCGTCCCCAGGCGGCTTGGCAGCGCCCTACGAATTCCCGGCATCTATTGTGTTTCCGGTTCTCCCTTGTCTCTAGGCGGCTTGGCAGCGCCCTGCGAATTTCCGGCATCTGTTGTGTTTCCGGCTCTCCCGCGTCCCCATGAGGCTTGGCAGCGCCCTACGAATTTCCGGCATCTATTGTGTTTCCGGCTCCCCCGTGTCACCAGGCGGCTTGGCAGCGCCTTGCGAATTTCCGGCATCTATTGTGTTTCCGGTTCTCCCGCGTCCCCATGAGGCTTGGCAGCGCCACGCGAATTCCCGGCATCTGCTTCCTCTTTATCAAAAATCGCTAATCCTGTAAAATTATGGCATTGGAGTTGAACATGGACAACATGGAAGTATTGAATAAAAGGACGAAATATACATATTTCGAGAAGGTGTCGAACGCATACGGCTTCTTCCTTATTGTGCTTTTTCCCTTGCTTTTCGGACCTAAGGGCTACGCGGACATCACCGAAGCAAAGTGGAACATCTTCAGGATCTCCGCTTATATATACCTTATTGCATGCGGCATGATGATCTTGTACTCCGCCTTCATTGCGCGGAGAGAGAGAATCTTCCGGGAAAGAGGTAGCCAGCTGCCGTTTCGGATCACAATCTCTCAGATTCTTGTCGCGCTTTTCATGGTGTGGAACATCGTTTCCGCGCTTCATTCTGAATATGGCTTTAAGCGCTGCATGCTCGGCTTCGGGAGGTTTGAGGGCTGGCTCTCCGCCTTGCTTTACGGCGCGGTGTTCATTTGCCTGTCCTTTTGGGGAGAATGGCACGGATATTACGTCAAATCTCTCTCAGTCGCCGTGCTTGTCTTTTCCCTTGTCGGATTCTTGCAGTTCTTCAAGGGCGGCATCATCTATCCGCAGGGCTTTACGTTCTGGAATGCTCGTTTCATGAGTACTCTGGGCAACGCCGATATGGTTGCCGGCTATGTGGCTTTTGTGCTCCCGATTCTCTTTTTGACCTATGTGCTGTTCGATTTCAAGCGCTGGAACGTGGTCTTCCTTGTCACAGTTGGGTTTTTCAGCTTCATATTTGATATGGCGAATGTTGACAGCGGACGGATGGGTCTATTGGTGTCGCTTGTGGCAACTCTTGTTTTCATTGTGGATTCCGGGGATCATCTCCAGAAGTTCCTCAGAGTCATGGGCTCTTTCACCGCCGGGCTTTTCTTTTCCAAATGGCTTGGCATCCACCCAGAGCTCGTGTCTGAGAAAATCTACAGAGGTTTGTTCGGAATTTCGTTTTCCATGAAAACTGCGGTGCTGTTTCTTGCTGCCTGCGTTCTTTTCGGTGCTGCGTATTTCCTGAAATCTATAGATTTCAAATATAAAAAGAGCGAGAAGGAGGCAAGGAGGATCGGCCTTGTAGTCCTTGTCATCTGCCTTCTTCTTGGGCTTGTGTTCGTGTTCTTCTACCGCGGCAGCAACACCCTTCTGAGAGAGGCGAGCGACGTCCTGCACTTTAAGCTGGGGGACAACGCCGGTTCAGGTCGAGGATATATCTGGAAAACTTCCGCCAAGCTTGCTTTGAAGCGTTTCTGGCTCGGATACGGACCGGGGTGTTTCGGCGACGTGTATAGCAGCTACGACGTTCTGCCGACCTATACGGATTTTGCCCACAACGATTTCCTTCAGATCGCCATGTGCACAGGCTATGCCAGCATGATTGTTTATATGCTCTTCGCTGCGTCATTACTGCTCAGGGCGCTGAAGTATCAGAACGAAAACAGGGCGCTCCTTGTGCTGGGTGCGGCTGTTCTTTCGTACTTTGTCCATTCGTTCTTCTCTTTCAGCATTGCGATAATTCAGCCGCTTTTGTGGGCGGGCGCAGGAATCCTCGACAGTCAGATTCGCTATACCGAGGCATATGTCCAGAAAAAGAGCGGGAAAAAGACGAATTGCGTCATCTCTCTGTGGTGAGATTTTGGATGTTGTGAATTGATTTATGATAAAAAGCGGGGGCGCGCATCGAGTGATGAGCGCCCCGCTTTTTTTGGGGAATTTTTCCTTTTTTGGAGCGTCCTACTAAAAGCCCATCAATTCCATGAGGCGCTGACCTGTCAGCACCCGGCACTGCCCTTCGAAGTTCGCGATGATTGATTTCAGCGAGCTGCCGTACTTGACAAAATCCGGCTCTTCCAGAAGTCTTTCCAGCACCGCCGAGAGGGCAGCCACGTCGTTGTGGTTTGTCCGGCTTGTCCTTGCGTGCTTATTGTAAACCCTGTGGTTGTAGAACGGATCCCCATGGGCGCATGTGTTGCGAAAATCAGACAGGAGGCTCAGCATCCGGCAGAATGTGTCTGGATCGGTGCCATTGAAATGCCTCGCAACCTGTATCCGTATCTCGTGGGGCAGAAACGAGTACATCTTGGCAAGAGATCCGAGAGAGACCGCCTTGATAGCGATCCAAAGCGGCACGTTGCCTGTCTTCCTCTCCTGAATGATGTACGCTCGCTCCCGACTCTTGGTTGCCACGTAGCGGAGGTTTTTTACAAGGTAGAGCACATCGCGCTTCATGTCTTTGGGGTATATGTACGTGTCCGGGTTGAGGTACGCACTCTGATCCTCCCCGAACTTCAGGCAGAAATAGTATGCGACGAGGGTCTCCAGCCTGCTTTCTATCCGTAGGATATACTTCAGGTGCAGATCTCTGAGGTTCTCGTCCGTTTTATACAGCGCGACAAGATCCTCCAGCCGGGTTCCTCTGGCATATTTTCCGTCGGGGTTTTTGAATGGAGTCTTGTAGCTGGTCACAAGGGAGAAGTATCCGATGCTGGAAAGCACCCTCCTTGCGTAGTCCCTGTCGGCGATGATAAGACCCTTTTGTAGGGAGAGCTTGTCTATCTGCTCTTCTATGTTCAGAAAATGGCTCATGATTCATGATAGCACGTTTTTCGCCGAGGAGGTAAGAATCTTCCGTTTGTGAAGCGGTTTATGTGGAATCATAGTGGTAAATGACGTATATATGGCGTGTGCAGAAGCTTTCCGTTCTTGAATCGCTTTGTGGACGGTTCGAGGGTCGGTTTATCCGGAAATATGCAAATTATCATTTTGGGAACTGTATTTTATATCCTTCAGAATACTCAATAAAATGAAAATATTTGTTGCGGATCCTCTGTTATGGCTTTAAAATTTGTATCAGAACATTGGGATGCGCGGATATCCTGGCGGCTGGAGCCGCCGCGGGTTCGCGATCTGAAGAATTTTTGTTGCAAGGCGGCGCTATTTCCGCAGTTTTCGCATCGGAGGGGACTCGTTCACTTACGGCGCGGGATTTTGCGGAATCCTCCTTGCAAGGGAGGAAGCAATGAAGAAAATGATCACGGCGGTTCTGATAATCGCTCTCTGTTCGTTCGCTGTATTCGCGAACGGTGGCAAGGAGACTGTCCAGAGCTCCGAGGTTTCCGGTTTTGATCCGGCTCTTGTCTCTGCCGCCCAGAAAGAGGGCGAGCTTGTCGTATACGGCTCTTGCGAGGAAGAGTACCTCACCGCCGCGTGCGAGAATTTCGAGAAGCTCTTCGGCATCAAGGTGAGCCACCAGAGGCTTTCCACCGGTGAGGTTCAGGCAAAGATCGAAGAGGAGAAGGGCAATCCCTCAGCGGACGTGTTCTTCGGCGGCACAACGGATCCGTAT
>CAMKPI010000057.1 GCA_946414625.1 uncultured Spirochaetaceae bacterium
TGACCGCCCTTGTCTCAGAGACGCCTCCTGGATGGTGAGTGCGGAGGCTCGCTTTATACCGACGATACGACCGCCATTGTCTCAGAGGCGACCCCGTTCACAGGGGTGCGCTTCGCCTGCAGCGCGGCTCCGTATGCGGCAGCAAAGCTGCATACGGAGCACAGAATGCTGTGCACAGTGGGTTGTATTCGAAGAGTCTTACTCTGTCTGACCAGATACAATCTTGGGGGTTGTATCTGGTGTGTCTGACTCTGCCTGACCTGATACAGCCTTAGGGGTTATATTCGGTGTGTCTTACTTCGTCCGACCTGACACAGCCTTGCGGGTTGTATTCGGTGTGTCTGACACTGTCCGACCAGATACAGCCTTGGAAGCCGGAACTACTGAAGAACAGCGCCCCTGTTTATTCCACGAAGTCTTGAAAATTCTCAAAAACGCGTTCAGAGAGCTCTTCAACGGATATCGAGAGAACCTCAGCGATGCACTGATAAGTGTGGATGATGTTCTTTGAACTGTTCGCACGCCCGCGCTTCGGCGCGGGCGAGAGGTACGGGGCATCTGTTTCGATGAGGAGTCTTTCCCGCGGGACGAAACGGAGCGTGTCGCGGAGGGCGGAATTTGCCTTGTATGTGATGTTTCCGGCGTAGCTGATTTTGTAGCCCAGATCCAAAGCGGTTCTGAGCAGCATGGCACCACCGGAGAAACAGTGCAGCACACCTGTGAGAGCAGGATGTTTTTTTATGGCCTCGGCTGTAGCCTCCTCCGCATCGCGGGAATGGATGATGATTTTTTTCCCGCTCTTTTCGGCGAAAAGCGCGTTGAGGTCGAAAAGATATTCCTGAATTTCCTTCCCGCCGTATTCAGGCCAGTGGAAATCAAAGCCGAACTCTCCTATAAAATCAGGTTTGTATTTTTCTGCAAGATGAGAAAATATATCAAATTCTCCCTTGAGTGCCTCGCTGGATTTGCCACAAGTCTCCCACGGACCCATTCCTGCGGAAATGAAGATCTCTGGTCTGTCGTTTTTCGGGATCGAGGAAAGGGTTTTTTCCAGCAGGGAGACGCGTTCCGGCAGGTCGGCGTGTTTTGTGCCGATGTCTATGCCCGCTCTGATGGAGGAGATGCTTTCTTCTGCGGAGAGTCCGCGCCCCACAATGTCAGTGAGGTGGAAGTGGCTGTCGATGAGATGGCTTTCCGGCTTCTGAAAATAGGGAACGCTGTCCGGCATGCGTCTATTCCGTTTGATTTGTTCGATTCTGCTCTTCCTTGTTCGAGCGGCGAATGTTGGATGTGGCAGAGGAGCCTGGTGAACCGGAAGAGTCTGCCTGGAGGTCAAAGTATTCCCCGAATTTGGCGAGTACGCGCATCTTGACTTCTTCGTATGGGGCGGCGACGGTAAATCCCGCCGCTTTCCTGTGTCCGCCTCCGCCGAATGCTGCAGCAAAGGCTCCGGCGTCGAAATCGCTTCCTTCTGTAACCCTGAGCCCTGCCTCGATACCGCCGGGAACCTTCCCGGAAACCTTCAGAAAGCACACTGCTTCCGCGTTTTTCAGAGACAGAAGCTCCCTGTATAGCTCGTCCGAAGCACGGGCGTCCTCGCCGTAAGTTTCCTTGTCTCCAGCCTCTTCATGCGAGAAGAGGAGCTTCCCGCCGAATAAAACCTCGGTACGACGTATCATCTCGCTCAGATATTTCAGAGCGGCGAAAGGTCGTCCGGAATTAAGAGTCTCGTATTCTTTTGCAGGATTCACTCCGTGGCGGACAAGCTCTGCCACGATTTCGAATACTTCCGAGCTGCCTTTTCCGACAAAGCGAAAGAAACCGCTGTCTGTGGCAAAGCCCCGGAAGATGAGGGTCGCCGCCTCGCTGTCGAGTTCGACATCGAGCGCTTTGAAAAGTTTGTAGACAAGAAGCGTTGTGGAAGGGCTCTTCGGTACAATGTAGGCGTTCCGGGAGAACGGATCGGATGTGGCGTGATGGTCTATGATAAGGCAGGTGAAGCTTTCAAACAAATTGCCTTTCGATCCGAGCCTGTCTTTCGACGCGCAGTCAACTGCAATGCCGAGGGTCTCGGGAGAGAGCCAGTCCTCTGGAATCTGCGCGGCGAGCGACGACTCGAAGAGCCTTATCTCCGGCCTTGAGAAGGAGCCGTCGTTCACAAGAAGATATTCTTTTCCGAGTTTTTCAAGCAGGTGCCCCATTGCAAGGACGGAGTTTGCCGCGTCTCCGTCCGGGTTCAAATGACCGGAGACCACAACCCGGTGAGCCCCGCGGATAAGGTTCAAAACGCTTTCAGGTACCGGAGGGAATGTTATTGGAGATGAATCGGTTTCCGCCGCAGCATTCATGGTATGCGTCAGCCCCTCACAAGGCGCGGCGGATTTTCTTTCCGGATAACGTCGCGGTCGATGATAACCTGCTTTATGCTCTTGTCGCTGGGAACACCAAACATAACGTCCATCATTGCTTCTTCAACAATGCTGCGCAGTCCACGAGCCCCCGTTTTCTGTCTGTAAGCAGTCTCGGCAATCTCCGAGACCGCGTCGTCCGTGAAGACCAAATCCACATTGTCCAGGGCAAGGGATGCCTTGTACTGCTTGACGATGGAGTTTGCCGGCTCTGTCAGAATCCTCTTCAGATCCTCAACCTTCAGCTCGTTTAGTCCTACATGGATCGGCAGGCGGCCGATGAACTCGGGGATTAGCCCAAATTTTATCAAGTCGTCCGGGAGAATTGAGGAGTACAGCTCCTCCAGGTTCTTTTCGCGTGACTCGATGATGTCGGTTCCGAAACCCATCGAGGAGGATGCCATCCGTTTCTCTATGATCTTGTCCAGTCCGACGAACGCGCCTCCGCAGATGAAGAGGATGTTTGATGTGTTTATTTTGATCGTTTCCTGGTTGGGATGCTTCCTGCCGCCCTGCGGCGGGACGTTTGCAACAGTTCCTTCGATAATCTTCAGAAGTGCCTGCTGCACGCCTTCTCCCGAAACATCGCGGGTGATCGAGACGTTCTCGCCTTTTTTTGCGATCTTGTCAACCTCATCTATGAAGATGATGCCGTTCTCAGCCGCAGGAATGTTGAAGTCCGCGTCCTGCAGCAGCTTCAGCAGAATGTTCTCCACGTCTTCGCCGACATAGCCCGCTTCGGTGATTGTTGTGGCGTCCGCGATGGCAAACGGCACCTGGAGCTTCTTTGCAAGCGTTCTCGCAAGGAGGGTTTTTCCTGTGCCTGTAGGTCCCACTATGAGGATGTTGCTTTTATCAACGGCAACTCCACTGTCGGAGAGGCGATCGGCGAACTTCACCTTTTTGTAATGGTTGTAAACAGCAACGGAAAGGACTTTTTTTGCCCTTTCCTGGCCTATCACGTATTCGTCGAGGTGTTCTTTCAGCTCCTTTGGGGTCGGAAGCTCTCCGGAAAGACGGGTGCCGGACATTATTGTGTCCAGCTCGTTCATCTCCAGGATGTTTTGGCTGTCGCGGGCACATGAGGCGCAAATCGACGCTCCCGACGGGCTTGTCACCAAAGGCACGTCCTGCCGTCCGCAGAAGGAGCATTCTCTCTGTTTTTTTCCGAAGCTCATCTGTTCTCCTTCTTGCTCTTCAGGATCCTGTCCACAATCTTGTATTCAAGGGCTTGTTCCGCAGTCATGAAGCAATCTCGCCTCATGTCTTCCTCCACCTCGACCTGCGTCTTGCCCGTGTGTCGGGCGATGATGTTTATGTAGATGTTTTTCAGTCTAAGTATTTCTTTGGACTGTATCGAGATGTCGCTTGCCTGTCCCTGAACGCCGCCCCACGGCTGGTGGATCATCACTCGGGCCGTCGGAAGGCAAATCCTGCCTCCCGCGCTGCCTCCTGCGAGGATGAGAGCCGCCATGCTGCACGCCTGACCCAGGCATATCGTGTTCACGGGCGGACTTATGTACTGCATTGTGTCGTAGATCGCAAGTCCCGCCGTGACGGCTCCGCCCGGGGAATTGATGTAGAGGTTTATCTCTTTTTTCGGATCTTCCGCCTCGAGGAAGAGCATCTGCGCTATGACAAGATTCGCCGTTTCGTCGGAAATTTCCCCGTCTATGAAGACGATCCGCTCTTTCAGCAGGCGGCTGTAGATGTCGTAGGCTCGCTCAGTGACCCCCGTTGTGTCAACCACGGTCGGGATGACGTATGATTTAGGTGTTGTGTTCATTTCTCTATATTTCAATAAGTTGAAACGGTTTTTGGACTCTTGGATCACTGGTCGGATTTCTGTTCTCCGTCCGCGGGTGCATCTGTCGACGCCTCGCCTTCCGTCTTTGGCTCGTCCGTTTTTTCTACGAACGTGTTGTTTTCCAAAAGATAGTCCTGAGCCTTCCTGTATTTCACGTCGTCCTCGGCGTACATCTTTATCACGTCGTAGTTCGGCGAATCCTCTGTAATGTTCTCACCGTAGTTTTTGATGGCCTCGGAGATCTCCTCCGCTGTCGGCTCGGCTTTCTGTTCTTCCTTCACAGCCTCGATAATGAGCTGTCCCTTCAGGTTTTCAAGGCACGCGGTGCGGTTGGTGTTCATGAATTCCTCTTTTCCACCACCGCCGTTCAGGCTCATGAAGCGCTCCACATCCGCTTCTTTCATTCCGCCAAAGCGGGACACGAACTGTCTCCACTGGCTGTCGAGCTCGGCTTCCAGCATGCTCGCGGGAACCGGAATCTCCACTCTTGACATGATGTCTTTCACAACAGCGTCGAGCTTGTACGCCCTGTTGTCGCTTTCGGCATGCTCTTCAAGATGCGCGCGGGTGCCTCTCTTCAGGTCGTCCACGGTCTTGTATTCTTCTTTCACATCCTGGGCGAAGTCGTCATCGAGGGCGGGGATGTCGCGGTATTTCACTTCCTTGATCTTTACGCTGATTTTCACCGTGCGTCCGAGGTAGTCTGTTCCCATGCCGCTGTCGTCGCCGTATGTCTTCTCTATCACGCGCTCGTCTGAGCGTTTCATCCCGATGATGTCACGGTCGAGCTTGTAGAAGTTGTAGGACGAACCCACTGTGAAGGTGAAGTCCTCCCGTTTGGTGGCTTCCAGAACTGTGCCATCTTCGGAGAGTTCGGCGTAGTCGAGCGTCACGATGTCTCCTTCGGCTATCTCGCCGTCCTTCGACACAACCATTGCGTTCTGGTTACGCAGAGCTTCGATTTCCCTGTCGACTTCCTCGTCGGTCACGTGCGTCTGTCGGGCTGCTATGGTAAGCCCGGTGTGCTGGGGCAGTGTGAACTGCGGCACCACGTCGTATATCACGCTGTAGGTGATATCAGTGTTGGGCTTGAACGGGAGAAGAGATTCCTCGTTCTGGAGAACCGGGGTGGAGTATGGAAGCGGCTGCTCCTTCTTATCCAGCGTATTGTAGGATTCCTTCAGGAATTCTTCCATCAGACGGAAGGTACTCTCCTCGCGGATCTGGCTGCCGTATTTGCTTTCAACCACAGGGATTGGCGCTTTGCCAGGCCTGAAGCCTTTGATGGTGAGCTTTTTCGCATAGTCCTTTATCGCCTTGCTGTACGCTTCTTCGATTTTGTCCGCCTGGAGCGTCAAGACCAGCTCCACAGATGAATTCTCCAGTTTTTTAAGTTCCATAAAAATCCTCGCTTCGCGGGCCCTGCCTTGTTTCGCGCTGTGTTACGCCGTTTTTCCGCTTTACAGTGGGAAAACTCATCCTGATGCACAGGTGCAGACTATCTCATCTTGCATCGTTTGCATGTATGCGTGCCTCGGATGCGGCGACCTTAGTCGCAGTCAGACCACGCGAGCCCCTAGAAAGTATAATATCGTGTCGCATTTTCGCAAATTTTTTTGAAAAATACAAGGATTGTGAGAATTACGGACTCCTTCGGTCTTTCGCCTGCATTGAGTCTGTCCCGTGGACCGGCGTTTTTGCTCTTGCCTCGCGCGAATGTTCCATATCCTGGAGGTCTTTCGTCTGCATTGAGTCTGTCCCGTGGACAGACGTATTTGCTCTTGCCTCGCGCGAATGTTCCATATCCTGGAGGTCTTTCGTCTGCATTGAGTCTGTCCCGTGGACAGACATATTTGCTCTTGCCTCGCTCGAATGTTCCAGATCCTGGCGGTCTCTCGTCTGCTTTGAGTCTGTCCCGTGGACAGACGTTTTTGCGCTTGCCTCGCGCGAATGTTCCGGCTCCGGCGGTCTTTCTCCTGCCCCGGGTAAGCCCGCGTTTGGGCTGTCCTTTGCCCTTGTTTAGAGGAGACGCACCGAGTGAATCCCTCTTCCCGGATGCCGCTCGGAATTGAAAAAAGGCGACACTTCATGCGCGCCCCGCGTGATTTATTTAAAAAAACACGAGACGCCCGGGATGAAGAATTAAAGCCCCTCTATGCACGTCTCGCGTGATTTATTTTTTCTAGACACCGCTATAAACCTGTTCTAAACTATAAAAGACAATCGGTGAAGAGTCCGGCTTTTCTGCTCGGACGATTATCCCGGGAGCCCCAGACGGATCTGCAGCGCGATTGGAAAAAGAATCTGTATGCTGCCGGAGACCTTTGCCGGAGCTTTTCTGGGGTGGCCGCAGTCATGGATCTTTTTGGCTTGGGGATGAAGAGGTGTTTGGAATTTGTAAGGAGAATGCTATATGAGCTTGACAGCAGAAGAGAAAAAAACGCTGGTGTCTTTTGCGGATAAAATCCGGATGTACTCCCTGTACTGCATGGCACGTCCGGGACAGGGGCATGTCGGGGGTGCTCTTTCCATCTCGGAGATAGTGGCGTATCTCTACGGACGCGAGATGCGATATAATCCGAAAGACCCCAAGTGGAAGGACAGGGACATTCTGATAATGTCCAAGGGGCACGCAGGTCCGGCGCTTTACAGCGCGCTTGCGATAAAGGGATTCTTCCCGGAGTCCTGGCTGAACACTCTTAACAAGGGCGGCACGGATTTGCCCAGCCACTGTGACAGGAACCACACCCCGGGGATCGACATGTGCACGGGAAGCCTGGGGCAGGGGCTGTCCATCGCGTGCGGCGTGGCCATCGGAGCCAGGCTTTCCGGCAGTGAAAAGCGTGTATACTGCATGATAGGAGACGGCGAGACGGACGAGGGACAAAACTGGGAGGCGGCTCTTTTCGCTCCGGCGCACGGCCTGGACAACCTCATCGGAATGACCGATGTGAACCGCTTGCAGCTTGACGGTTTTGTAAAGGACGTTCTTGATTTGGGCGACCTCGAGGCAAAGTGGCGTGCGTTCGGTTGGGACGTGGTGCGTGCCAACGGACACGACATGGATGCCATCTCCGGAGCGTTTGAGTCCTCGCATGAAAAGAACGGACGCCCCAAGATGATTCTTTTCGACACTGTGAAAGCCAAGGGCATGCCTCGGCTGGAGAACCAGGGGAACTGCCACCACGCCACGCTCACGATCGACGAGGTGAAGGAAATCTACAACGGGGAGGTGCCGGCATGGCTGGATTGAAATCGCTTTTGGGAGAGAATGTTGAAATCCGCAAGGTTTTCTGCGAGAAGATGTGCGAGATTGCCCGCCGCGACGGCCGCCTGATGTATCTGGACGCGGACCTTGTGGGCTCCTCCGGCATGAAGCCGTTCCTGAAGGAGTTTCCGGATCGCGGGATAGATGTTGGAATCGCCGAGGCGAACATGGTGGGAATATCTGCGGGTCTTTGCCTGGAGGGCTATATTCCGTTTGCCCATACATTCGGGATATTTGCGAGCCGCCGCGTTTTCGACCAGTTCTTCCTTGCGGCAAACTACGCGAAGCTGAATGTGAAACTTGTCGGCAGCGACCCCGGAGTTGCGGCGACGTATAACGGCGGTACCCACATGCCGTTCGAGGACGTTGGACTTATGAGGATGATCCCGGGTCTTGTCATTGTGGAGCCGTCCGACGCGGCGTCCACCGCTGCGTTTGTCGATCTTCTTTTTGAGTATTACGGAAGCGCGTATCTGCGACTGCACCGCAAGGCTCGCCCGGCGGTATATTCCAGGGACGAGAAGTTCGAGATAGGGCGCTCGAAGACTCTTGCCGACGGTGGCGATGTCACACTCATCTCTCTCGGCTCGATAATGCTGGAAGAATCACTCAAGGCTGCCGACATTCTTGCTTCCGACGGAATCAAGGCCACGGTGATAGACGCGCTCACGGTGAAGCCGTTTGATAGAGAAATGGTGATCCGGGAGGCTAAAAAGACGGGGCATATCGTCACCTGCGAGAATTGCAATGTAGTCGGAGGCATCGCGGCGGAGGTCGCCTCGATCATCACCGACGAGGCTCTCCCGTGCAGGCTTGGCAAAATCGGCGTTCAGGATCGGTTCGGGCAGGTTGGCAGCCTTGATTACCTCATCGAGGACTACGAGCTTTCGGCACGCCACATTGCGGACAAGGCTTTGGAGATTCTGAAGTAGCCTTTGGAACACGGCTCGGGCATCGAAGCCTGGCGGATTGAGGCGCCTGGCAGGGTTCTGGGATGCCTCCGGCACTGGAAGAGAGGATGGAGAGAGAGGAACAGGAATTCATAAAACGCCTGGAGGAGAAGCGCGGCGGAAAAATAGTCTTCCGTGATATCGCCTTGCTTTATGCAGACTCCGCGCGTAGAAGGAAGGAGGCAGTTTTTGTCTATCGGATCGGAGACAGGATCTACCTTGAGGATTTCGAGCGGGAGTTCCGTTTTTTGGGCTTCAAGGTGAAGCCTCCGAAGGGTTATAAATACGTCAAGTTTGAGGCGTATTTCCAGGTTTCGGATGTGAAGGATTGGTATACGATAAGCGGCTCTGCCGTGGAGCGCTTTCTTTCCGGCAAAACCTCGGAATTGAAAAAGGCCGGTTTTCTTGCAAGGCTTTTTTCCCAGACTATGCTGTGCCTGCTCTTCAAGGACGGAAGTTTTGTCTGCATGCAGATGGTGGACAGGCGTTCTTTTCTGCGAGAGCTGGGGTTTGGCTCACAGTCGGGCTGAACTGCCCCGCGTGCAGGGCTTTGCGTGCTACGGCCTTGCGGACGTAGAGTCGGGTATTCAGACGTAGATCTGAGATCGCTCCTGAATTCTCGGCGGGCGCAGAGCGGT
>CAMKPI010000058.1 GCA_946414625.1 uncultured Spirochaetaceae bacterium
GGACTTTTCAGCGCTTTCCTTGCCGGCTTTTCCGTTTTTTACCTCTTTTTCAACTTGCTTGACGTCTTTTTCAATCTGGGTCTGAATCTTTTCAGATTCGCTCTTCTTACTGCAGCCTGTGACAAGGTGAACGATGAAAATCACAACAACGGCGATGATTGCCAGCATGATAATGGTTTTTAGAAGTTTCATTTTTCCTCCAGGCGTCCGCCGCGCCAGGGCGGCGGACGCATTTTTGTAGCGATCCGGATCTACATTCCGAACCCATCCTGCGGAAGAGAACTTTAATGTTTTTCAAAAAAAATAGCAACAAAAGGAATTGACAAAATACTTCTTTTATGTGTATTTATCATATAGTTGTATTTTTGCATCGATTTCTGCTTCTGCTCCCGCTTCCGCGCACGGCCGCACAGGCGAGGGGGGATTATGTGGAATAATTTTTAGATTGGGGATGCCTGTTTGCCCTAATGGACATTTTGGAGCGGTATGGAATAGTATTATGGGCTGCAAATCCGCAGGAATCTATAGGAAGTGGGGATTCCTTGCGGTCAGATGCGGTGGTTTTTTGTTTTTTTGTTAAATATTTATTTAAGCGAATTATATGGAGGCTTTTATGAGCAGTGAAAAATGTTCCGGAAGCAAGGTGCAGACTGTGCTGACGGCTTTGATTTTGGTTGTGCTTGTGGCGCTTCTCGCGCTATTTGTTGTCGCCTGGAGGACTCTGGAGCCGACGATTGCCGAACTTCATGCCACGCTTGAGAATACGCACAGGATCTCGTCCAGCGTGACCGATATGATGCCGAGCGCTGAAAAAACGCTCCAGAATGTGGAGGCAATAACGGATAAGGTTTCCTTTGCAGTCGACAAGGCAGCGGACCTCAACGAGACGGGAGGATCTGTGGCGAACACTGTGTCGAATATTACGAGCATAGTAAACATGTTCAAGAAGTCTCAGTGACCGTCAGGCGGTTTGCGTCTATAGGATTTACAGCCGTATTGGTATCGTGTCTGTGTTGTCGGATTTATGTAGCGACTTCACGCCTATGTGAATTGTTGCAGGACTCTTGGAGTCGCCTGACGGGATAAGTTTCGTGTGGTCTGTCCCGCCAGTGTGAACGTCAACTGTATGTTTCCTCTTCCGCGACGTGTGTCTCTTGATTAGCGGGATTGTCTTCGCGTCTTTGTGAATTGCAGGCGCGCTCATGCTTTGCCGTACTGGCTAAAAATATTGACCGCCGAGGGTTAAGGGATTATATTTTACATGTGAATGAATATCGTCGTGCGGTCGTGCGCGAGTCCTGCCCCGCGAAAGCGGTTGCCGGTCTCGGTGGCACGGTCGGGAATACGTTATTCAAGGAGTTTTGTATGACATCTTACAAAGATCTGGGTCTTGTCAACACGAGAGACATGTTTGCAAAGGCCGTCAAGGGCGGATATGCGATTCCCGCATTCAACTTTAACAATATGGAGCAGCTCCAGGCCATCATCATGGCTTGTGTCGAGACCCGGAGCCCGGTTATCCTTCAGGTTTCCAAGGGCGCGCGCGATTACGCAAATATAAATCTTCTCCGCAATATGGCGCGCGGCGCCACGGAGTACGCCCGCGAGTTGGGCTGCGATATTCCCATTGTGCTTCATCTGGACCATGGTGACAGCTTTGAAACCTGTAAGGAATGTATTGATAACGGCTTTTCTTCCGTTATGATTGACGGCTCTCATCTTCCGTACGACGAGAACGTGGCGGTGACGAGGAAGGTTGTCGAGTATGCTCATAAGTTCGATGTCACTGTTGAGGGAGAGCTGGGTGTGCTTGCGGGCATTGAGGACGATGTCGCTGCTGAGAAAAGCAATTATACCCGTCCGGAAGAGGTCATAGATTTTGTTTCGAAGACCGGAGTGGACAGCCTCGCGATTTCCATAGGTACCAGCCACGGTGCGTGCAAGTTCACGCCGGCACAGTGCACTCGCAATGCAGACGGGGTTCTGATCCCGCCTCCCTTGCGTTTTGACATTCTTGCCGAAATTGAGAAGAAACTTCCGGGTTTCCCGATTGTCTTGCATGGTTCATCCTCCGTTCCGGTGCAGTATGTGAAGATGATCAACGAGTACGGCGGAGCGTTGAAAGATAATGTCGGTATTCCTGAGGATCAGCTGCGCCAGGCGGCAAAGAGTGCGGTCTGTAAGATAAATATCGACAGCGACGGTCGTCTTGCCATGACAGCGCTGGTGAGGAAGACTCTCCATGACAAGCCTGCGGAGTTCGATCCGAGAAAGTATCTCGGACCTGCGCGCGAGGCCTTGAAGGAAATGTATATGCACAAAACCCGGGATGTCCTGGGATCCGCCGGCCACGCTCTTGACTGAGCGACGGCGGGTTATAAGCTAACGGGACGTCGGTTCTGCGGATGGACGAGGTTTTTTTGTTGCTATTAACAAAAATGGTGTTCGTCTTTTCCCGGAAGCGGCGTTTCGTTATTGATTTTTATAGATTAGGGGTTAACTTGGCTAAACAGGAACTTAGGGTCAACAGGCAAATCAGGGCCCGTGAAGTGTTTGTCATCGATCAGAACGATGATAAGCGCGGAGTGATGAAGTTTTTCGACGCTTTGGCTCTTGCCGAGGAAGCGGATTTGGATTTGGTGGAAATCTCTCCGAACGGCAATCCGCCGGTATGTAAGATCGTGGATTACGGTAAATACCGTTATCTTCAGGAGAAACGTGCGAAGGAGAACAAAAAAATCCAGGATGCAAAGAGGATTGAGATGCACGAGATCCGGATGCAGCCGAAGATCGATTCCCACGACCTGGAGACCAAAGCTTCCGCGATAGGTGGGTTTCTTTCCGATGGGGATAAATGCAAGGTGACAATCCGATTCCGTGGACGTGAGCTTGCCCACACGGATCTGGGGCGCGGTGTCCTTATGAGGATACTTGACCTTCTCCGCGAAAAAGAGATAGCATTTGTCGTTGATTCACAGCCGGTGATGGAGGGCAGGAATATGTCCATGTTGCTCAGCTCCGGTAAGAAGAAGGGGAAGATTGCCGAAAATGCCTCAAAATCTGGGGCTGCGAACGCTTCGCCGGTTGAGGTTTAGGCGGTATGTTCCGCTGAATCGACCCGTATGTTTTGAAAACAAGTCCGTATGGGCTTTCAGGGGGCGATGCTCCCGGAATAAACAGCGCTTCAGGGTTCTTGTTTCCTGGACGCTGAGAAAAGAGGTAAGATCATGCCTAAGATGAAAACAAGACGTTCCGCTAAAAAGCGCTACAAGCTTACATCGGGTGGGAAGGTTATGTACAAGAAGCAGGGCCTTCGCCATATCTTGACCAAGAAGTCTACCAAGCGCAAAAGGAATTTGCGCGCTGCTGGAGTTCTTCACGAATCGGAAGCAAGAAAAGCCAAAGTAATGCTTCCGTATGGTTGATGTAGGAGGAGTGCGAGATGCCTAGAGCAGTAGATGGAACAAAACACAAGGATAAGCGGGCAAAGGTTCTGAAGCTCGCGAAAGGTTTCTGGGGAAGAAGAAGCACGAACTGGCGCATTGCAAAGGATGCGGTGGCGAGGGCTGGACAGTATGCTTATCGCGGCAGGAAAGAAAAGAAAAGGGATTTCAGAAAGTTGTGGATTGCCAGAATTTCCGCAGCCACGAGGGCTGAGGGTCTTTCTTATTCGCAGTTCATGCATGCTTTGAAGCTTGCAAAGATCGACCTGAACAGGAAGGTTCTTTCCAATATGGCGATAGAGGATAAGGCTGCGTTCAGCGCACTTGTAGCAAAGGCAAAGGAAGTTCTTGAGGGCTGAATTCATGTCATTACCTTTTTTTCCGGTCTGTATTGCATATCGGAATAGGAAATGACGCTTGTGTGTAATTTAAGCGGGGCGATTAAATGCCTCGCTTTTTTATGCTTTTTTGGCATGTTTTCTGTGGTAATCGGTTTTTACGTCGCTTTTACTATAAAATTATCCTACACAAGGGTCTGATGCTCTTGAGTCAGGTCAATGGCGACGTGTTATATCACCTGTTCTGGTACGTTATTTTGAATTCAGAAAATGGCGCTGCAAAATATCTCTATTCAAAGACTACTTATTATATTATTTACAGAATGTTAGTTTATGTTAACAAAAACAAAATATCGAGAGTTTTAATAACTCTTGACTGGAATTTATAACTCAGAGTTAATAAAAATTATTGTCTGAAATCTGTAAAATAGAATATCATTTTTGTATTATTTATTAACAAAATTCATTTACATAAATCAGTAACATATTATAATACGAATATGTTTTATGTAAAATGTAATATAGAGTATTTAACTAAACTTGTGATCGAGTACAATAAGATTCAAACAGAGAATCCTTATTGCCCGTCTTTGGCAAGCCTGTACAGGAAGCTTCTACGTGAATTGCGTCTGGCTGTTTATATGATTCCGTATAAGTATTCAATGCTTCAGGAAGAGGATCTTTCGGACTTTCTTTTGTTTATGGAGCCGAAGTTCAGGGCCGTTATTAGGGGATATAAAAGTGCGGTTTGGAACTTTGAACAGTATCTATACAAGGTACTGGTCATGAAAATCCGAACCTTTAAGAAGCAAAGGGTGGTGAGCCAGCAGAATGAAGCCTCTGTGACTTTGGGGCATGTATATTACGAGAATGTCATGAATGAGCTGGAAAATTTTGACAGGCTTCTTGCGAACAGGGAATTTGAGTACAAAGCCGGTAATAAGGATGATGAGGGCGAAGTTCTCGTGCGACATAGAGCCTTGAGGGAGGCTTCCGATTCAGGCAGATGTATTTCGATGCCGGATGTATCAATGAGAGGAAGCAAGAATACAGCGAGACTGGCAGTGTCCGTCGGCAAGCAGGCGGAAAGCCTCACGGTGAAAGGGAGCAAGAATACAGCAGGACAGGCAGTGTCTGTCGGCAAGCAGGCGGAAAGCCTCACAGTGAAAGGAAGCAAGAATACGGCGGGACAGGCAGTGTCCGCCGGCAAGCAGGCGTCAAAGTCTGCGGTGACAAGCGGGGCGCGAACAATAACGGGTTTCTGGATGTCGGATATTCCCCGAGTGTCAACGGACTTGGGAATGAAAAGCAATATGAAGATGATCGCCGAATTTGGAAAGAAGCTCACTATGCGGCAAGGCTCGCGAATGGATGCTGTGTCCGGACCTCTGACTCCTCCGGGGTTTGGTATATACGCGGAGACTTGGAAAATGCCGAGCCCAGAGGCAAAGACGGGAGCGGAAAGCACGATAAAAAGGAAACGTGGCAGACCTCCGAAAGCAAAATCGGAGGGCTCACATCGCATTGAATTGGAACCTGTTTTCGGTTTTTCATCGGATGCGTTTTTCTCCCGTAATACGGCGGAATGTGAAGACGTTCTAACCGGTTCCCTGTCTGATATTCGGGTTGCGGATACTGGCGTTGACGGCGCCTTGAAAAGGTGGATTCGCTGGCAAAATAACGAGCATTTCAGCACCACGGCACTGGTGAACTACATTTGCAGGCAGCAAGAAACGTCCCTGAAACGCATGTACATCTATTTTATGTCGTTTTCCACCTTGATTTCGGAGTCCGAGGCGGAGCGGATTTGCGGATTACTCAGGTATGACTACAGGCAGACTGCGGAGCTTATGGAGGAAATCAAAAGAAGATGCACGGATTTCATCCGGAAAAACAACGAGGCGGTTGAGAAGAGGAACCTGTGCTATGTAAAAAGCCTGTGCCTGGAAAACAAAATCGCTTCAATTCAGTATTATAACGATGATTTTTCGCAAAAGCGCGAGGCGAACAAGCTTGAAAAATACAGGAAGATGCTGGAAGCCAGGAACGCGGCTTTGAGAGTGCGTTGCTTCACGGCTCCACGGGCGGTTTTGTCGGATGTTCTGAATGTTTCGTTGAGTACGGTGCAGATGGCGTGTCATTTTTCCAGAAATATTTTGAAATATTGTAAAATACGAGAGGCGATGTGTGGCTTTGAAGCGGACGAGGAAGTGGATAGTTGGCTGGAAGGAAGCGGAAGACTTTACAAGATTGAGAGCTTTGATGAAATGAATTTACAAAGCGGACCAAAGTATCTCGGACTGAGCAAAAGCCTTTACAGAAAAATCGCCACGGGGGAATGGCTCCATGAAAAAGCGGGAGCCGGAGACGGAAATGCCCGGGCATCTGGAGGGAAGAAGACTTTGTTTCGTCCTGTTGAGGCTTTCTGTCTTTCGGAGCGGCATGGGTTTTGAGAGACATTAGGCAGCGGAGCATCGAAGCGTCACTTTGCCGGACAGGTCTGGTTTTTCTGTAAACCTGAAGCAGTGTCCTCGCTTTTTCAGCCTTCCCGGTTCTGGCTGTTGTGTAAACTGGAATCGGGGTTACCGTTTTTTAACATTAACCGGATGTGTCGTCCCAGCCTTCCCGCTCTTACCCTGAGCGGGGTCTCCGTCTTACCCGGAAGCGGTGTCCCTGCCTTGTAAAAAAGCGGCGGATAAAATATCTTGGATGCATGGATATACTGTTTGCATCGGGAAACGTACACAAGAAGGAGGAGCTGGAAAGCCTTCTGTCCCCTCACAGTCTGCACCTTCCATCGGAATACGGAATCACGTTTGAATGCGCTGAGACGGGCGCGACATTCGAGGAGAACGCAATGCAGAAAGCGCTCTCGCTTGCCGCCGCCGCAAACGGGGTGTGGAATGGTCCGATCCTGGCCGACGACTCAGGGCTCTTGGTGGATGCCTTGCCGGGAGAGCTTGGAGTGCGCACCGCCAGGTTCGGCGAGGAAGAAGCGGAGAGGGAGCTGACCGCGCGGGAAAAGAACGAGCTGCTTTTGTCGAAACTGGCAGAGGTAGAGGATCCTAAAAAGAGGTCGGCGCGGTTTGTTTGCGTTTTAGTGCTTTTGCAGGCAGGCCGCGTGGAAACCTTCCGAGGGGTTGCCGAGGGCAGGATTTTAACAGAAATCCACGATGGCGCAGGCGGATTCGGTTACGACCCGGTGTTTTACTGTACAGAAGCGGGAGCGTGCTTTGCCGAGGCGGGAACGGAGATGAAGAACAGGTACAGTCACCGCGCAAAGGCTGCAATGGAAATGAAAAAAAGGATAGGGAAATGAACGAAAATACGATTCCAACCCGGAATGAAATAGAGGAAAAAGACACTTGGGATCTCTCGGGACTCTATACGAACGTGGATGCGTTTAAAAGTGACCTGGCACGTCTCGATTCGCTCGTCTTGGAGGCTTCGCGCTTCAAAGGACAATTCACCAAGAGTAAAGAGGCGTTTTTGGAGGCTTTGGAATGGGTGTCGACGACAGGACAGCTGTCCGAGCGTCTTGGTAACTACGCCTTCCTGAACTACGTGACGGAAATAAACAATCCTGAATACCAGTCTCTCATCGGGCTTTATCAGATGAAGGCCACGTCTCTTGCTGCCGCAAGCAGCTTCATTGAACCTGAAATCATGGCTTGTGAAGAAGTCCCTTCGTGGATAAAAGAGCCGGAATTTGCCGATTTTCGGGTTTATGTGGAGAAAATGCTACGTTTCAAACCGCATATCCTCTCCGATGCCGAGGAGGCTCTGCTCGCCAGCGAGTCGGAATTGCAGGAAACGCCGTCCAAAGCCTTTGAGGCATTGACAAATGTTGATATGGATTTTGGGGAAGTCGACTGCAAGGCTCTGACGCAGACGACTTATTCTGTCTTCCTGCAGAATCCCGATGATTCGGTTCGCGAGAAGGCTTACAAGCAATTCTACTCGGTGTATCGCAATCATGCCGAAACCCTTGCAAGTCTTTATTCGGGGAGCGTCAAGCAGGATGTGTTCAACGCGCGTGTACGCGGCTACGCCTCATCCTTGGATATGGCTCTTTTCAGGGACAGGATGCCTGAAAGTGTGTACATGAACCTTATCGAGGCGGTCCACCGGTCGCTTCCAGTCCTGCACCGTTATTACTCACTCAAAAGAAAAATGTGTGCCCTGGACACGCTGAACCACTGGGATGTGTATCTTCCGATGGTAAAGGAGGTGAAGACAAGGCATTCGTATTCCGAGGCATGCGGCATTGTATGCGAGGCCTTGGCTCCTTTGGGGACTGAATACGTAGAGACCTTGCGTGCCGGGCTCCTCACGGATCGCTGGGTGGATATCTACGAGAACAAGGGCAAGCGCAGCGGAGCGTTCTCATCGGGAGGATACGAGGGAAATCCTTATATCCTATTGAATTACAACGAGAATCTCCTTGGGGACGTCTTCACGGTTGCCCACGAGGGCGGACACAGCATGCACACGCTCTACAGCAAGAGGAACAATCCTTTCACGTCCTACTCTTATACGATTTTCGAGGCGGAGGTGGCATCTACATTCAACGAGACCTTGCTTTCTGAATATCTTTTGAAACACTCAGAATCGAAGGAGATGAGTCTGTACCTCGTATCCAAGCAACTGGACGACATTGTGGCAACGCTATTCCGACAGACCATGTTTGCAGAGTTCGAGCTGCTTTGTCATAAGGCCGAGGAGGAAGGCTCGGTTCTGACTTTGGATTTAATCAGGCGGATCTACCGCGGACTTTTGACAACGTATTTCGGGCCTGAGATGCATTTCGAAGATGAGTCGGATTTGGAATGTCTCCGGATTCCTCATTTCTACAATGCGTTTTACGTCTACAAATATGCCACAGGGATTTCTGCCGCGATAAACCTTTCGGAGGGGGTTCTGGAGGGCTCCGCCGCGGAGCGCGAAGAGGCGCGGGGGAGGTATTTGGATTTTCTGAAGAGCGGAGGGAAGAGGTATCCTCTTGAATCGCTCCGCCTTGCCGGTGTGGATATGGAGAGCGCCGAGCCAATTCTCTTTGCTGTGAGAAAATTTTCAGGACTGCTTGACGAAATAGAAAGAATGGTGTAAAGTTTCATCTGCAAAGCGGGTGTTTGTATTTCACAAAAGAGATACGGCAAGCATGTGCATTGCGGAATGTCTGCGGCTATGGTGGAATTTGGTAGACACGCTAGCTTGAGGTGCTAGTGGGAGA
>CAMKPI010000059.1 GCA_946414625.1 uncultured Spirochaetaceae bacterium
TCCCCAACGTGCCGGTGTACGATATACGGAGTGGCTTGGGTTATAGTTTATACAAATTCAGCCTAGTTCCCCAACATTCGCTCAACAAGATAGGTAACTATCGTGGTTATAGTTTATACAAATTCAGCCTAGTTCCCCAACATAGTTGCGGCTATGTTGCTGGCTACGTCGGTTATAGTTTATACAAATTCAGCCTAGTTCCCCAACGTGTCCCTTGTGGACAATGCGAGAATTGTCGTTATAGTTTATACAAATTCAGCCTAGTTCCCCAACTATTCAAAGTATAAGTAATGTGTTTGCGTTTATATTCTTGACATAGTCTCCTTCTTCAAATATTATAAGGTCATAGTTTATACAAATTCAGCTTATTTCTCTAATAAGACAAATGGGTTGAAAGCTGCCCCGCTTACGGGGCTCATTTTTTATTCAAATAGCAAAGCCTGTTCCGGTTCTTTTAATTCTTTATATTTTCCTCCAAAGAAGTTTCGGATCATGCCGAATTGTTTGTCCGTGATTGAGAAAATAGTCACATGTCCTTTTAGCGGAACGATTTTTTGGATTTTGTTTGAAATTGTTTCTGCCTGATTTTTGCTCGTTAAATAATAGGCGTATAGGGAGAACTGGAACATGGAAAAACCAAGTTTCTCCAGTTCTTTTTTGAACCTCGTGCTATTCTTCCTGTCTTCTTTTTCTACCACAGGTAAATCAAAAGCAACAAAAAGCCACATTGCTTTATAGGGGCTTATCCTCATTTTTGTAACTCTAAAGGGAATGGGAAATCTAATGTATCCCTCTTGCCGGAAATATGATTGAAGTATCCTTGTACATATATTTTAATAGCGTTTAACAGCAGTTCCTTTTTCCCTCCTATAAGAAAAGGTGTTTTCGTTATTGCAATCAACCGTTTTTTTACTTCAGTTGATAATCTATTGTATTCATTTGTTTTTGTTATACGGTAAACCTCCAAATCTACAACAGGACGAAGCGGTTCCATTAAATCGTCGGCAAGCGCGAACATATTGATTTGATTGGAGTGAAAAACAGAAAGGCTGGGATTCAATCCAGTTTCCACGATTATCCTGCAAAACGTAGATCTGAGAATGCTATATCCATAGTTTAAAAGAGCATTCTCAATTAATAAATCGTTATCTCTGGAAAAACTGCCTGAAAACAAAGTTTTGAAATATTTTCCAGCAGCGGCAGCTTCCCTGTTTGTACGATCTCCGTCCTCGACTTGTTCTGCATGTGTGCGCAAAACATTTGCTTCATTATCAAATCCAAATTTCCTCAAAAGACGTTCTTGATTGGAAATTTTTTTGACAACAATGTCTGTCCATATTGCTGCCTTTTTCGAATTCCTGGTTTCTATTTGCACGGATTGCCGTTTCCCAAATTCTCTGTTTCCGGATAGTGACAACAGCATGCCAGAAGGAGTATGTTTGGAGTCACAGACAATAAGTGGAATGTTTTGCTCTGCGCAGGCGCGTAGGACGCCAAGACTGACAGTTGCATTGTTTGAATGCATCGTTATAAGACTGATATCGTTGAGAGCAACTTCTTCTAATATGTTCACATCCTTTCTGACGATAAGTTTATTGGTTTCGATATTGAGTCTGAATCCATCTCCATCAATGTCAACAATACGCCACATCACCAAAGCTCCTTGGACGCATATTTCGTCAAACCGCAAGGGGACAAAGTCACAAGCCTAGGTTTGTAGTTTTTAAAAGTCGATTCAAGAAGAAAGGAAGAACCTTGTTCCTGAAGCGTGTTGGTGTTGCAGATGGATCTATACTTAACTTGTATGTTACTTTTATTTGAAGTATAAGTGAAGGTTGTTATCCGAATATATGATCTATCCTTTTTTGCATTTGCGGTTCTGACTTTGGTAATATCGTTTACATTCATATCAACTTCCAGCACGTCTCCCGGATGAATTGAACCGATTTTTCTGAAACCCTTTCTTTGGTATTCAGGGACAAATTTTTCATTGATTGCGTCGATTTTTCGGATAATTTCACCTTTAAGTTTGTTATTTTCATCGTAGAACAGGTCGATTGCAAAATTATCTCCAGTGTCGATAACTTGTCCTGGATGTGAGTCAGAGGGCTTGCCGGAGACGAACATTTTTGAAGCCGTGCCGTTATTGATTGTTCTGTATTTTCCTCCGATTTGAGAAAACGCGGTTTTTAACAGCTCGGCTTCTTTTTTGTTCTCTGTGTTATTATTTTTGAGAGATTCGAGACAGTTGCAAATCCGTTCATAAACAGCATTGTTGTTTTTTAATATTTTCTCAATTATGTTTTTCTCGTTTTGCGTAAACCAAGGCTTAAGTTCATAATTCAAGTAAAGTTGTTTTTTGAGATCTTTATTTGGGTTCAGATCCTTTATCTTTTTCCATGACCCATAGACAATCGATTCTCCATTTGTTTCACAGGCATAGATTGAATAGTTGGTATTTTTTAAAAGCGCTCCATTCCTTGAATGGTTTTGTTTTACGCATACAAAGGTTTCATTCATCAAAACATTTTCGATGTAATTCTTGAAAGAATATCCTCTTTTTTGGTCTTCTTCGGAGACGACCGGCGGGCATGAAAGCATTTCCTGAATTGTTATATATGGGATGTTTCGAGCGCTCATCGTGTTTATTTTTCTAATCATCCCTTTTGAAGCATATGCTATGACAATGGCATCCAGAGCATGATGTCGAGCATCTGCTCGGACTTTTTCACTGTTCTCCGGTTTGTTCGTTTGAGTCTCAGCTTCGGATTTTGCATCCGGATCGTTATTTTCCTTTTCGATGTCCTGTTTTTTTATGTGAAGATTTCCGAGTTTAAAAGTTAGCCCCTGCAGATCCCATGCTTTTCTTAGCATTGCAGTTTCAGAGCCTTTGTTTGTGTCCACGCAAAGATGCTTGAGTTCTTCTTCTGAGTAGAGACAGGAAAGGTATTTTCTTGCGATGATTGCGATGTACGCATTGTCGGATTCAAATCTGGAGGACATGCTATGCTTCTTTTTCCACTCTGAATATTTTTCATTTGACATTTCAAATCGCCAGGCTTTGCTTTTTAGATTCTCTTTGGCGTTTTGGAGAATGCTGTTCCATTTTTCTTTGTTTCCAGAAAAAGCCATGTATGGGGTTCTTTGTCCTTTTTCTTTTTCGTTGCATGTTTTATGGGCGACAACGAGGTTGTTTTCAGGATCTCCCGGCACATCGCTGCGTGGAAAAATGTGATCCAGATCTGCACGCCCGTTTACAATGTCATCAGGCGAGATTTCTTTCAGGCAGTATGGACAGATTTCAGCCTGGTCTTTCCAGATTCTGAATTTTCGTACATCTGAGCGTTTAAGCTCATGCGGTTCGCAGTATATCTCGAATAATTCTTTATTCCGCTTTTCTCTGTTTCTGTTCTCTTTGGCTATTGAATCTCTTTTGTCTTTTCCAACTTTCAGCTCTCTGGAGACTTCTACGTTGATTTGGACAGGTTTTTTCCCAAAAATGTCTAAAAGTTCGTTTATAACCTTGCGAAGCTCGTTCATTGTTTGATGAACAACGGGATTGGCAATTTTTCCATATTTTTCTTCCAGAGGATCCGTATTTGGCTTGTGAAAACCTTTTTTGCTTGAATCGAAGCCGCTGTGCCAAGCCTTTCCCATGATTCTTTGCACAGAGGTGGGAATAACCTGTCCGTAGTAGGGAAGTCTCGAGAAAGATTCGGTGGGCAGTTTCGGCAGTTTTTCATCTCTAAGAGCCTGTTCCTCAGCTTCGTGCCAGGTCATTCCGTCGTATTTGATGAGGTATTCAATGACGATCTTCATTGCTTTTTTCCCGCACATGGCATAACCCTGTGTCGGTTTTGGCGGTAGTACTTGGATTAAATCATTCAGGTCTTCAGAGCTCAGCAAGTCTGTAAGTGCAGAAATCAGTTTTTCCTTAGATGTTGATTTTTGGTATGTTTCAATGACACGCTCTTTGTTTTCTTCTGACAGGTTTTTAAAAATTGGGTTTTCCCTGAGTTTACAATAGCGGAAGCCCTCGATTTTTTGGTTCTTTTTGTCGCTTCCCTGGAGTGCGATGTCCTCAATATTATCTTCTTTGAAACCGAAATCTTTCAAAAAAGAACGGAATTTTTTTTCTTGAAGAGAGTTTCCATTGTTTAGGTACTCAAAAATCTTTGTTCGCTGGTTTCCCGTAAGTTTAAATTTTTCCTTCTTTGGAAAATTATATGTGTCAAACTGGACAATCGAGAATCTGATATTGTTTACAGCTTCCCAAAGCCTTCGTTCTTCGTTTATAAACGAGAGCTTCGGAAGAAGTTTTTCGTTTGGGAAATAGGGACAGTTCCCAGGTTCTGGAATAAGCATCTCATTTTCGAAGAAAACGGCATCCTTTATGCGCACTATATATGCTTCATCGAGATTTTTGTTTAGTCTGGCTTGCGTTTCAATCAGCTTGTCGAACTCATTTTCTATTAAGTCTCTTGTCGGAAGTGGTACGGTTTTATCAGAAGTCTTATTAGTGTTTCGCCAGCATTTTTCCGAGGATTGAGAGTTGCTTATATAGAGTAGTTCTATATATGTTTTCAGGTTTTCGTTCTGTTTGAGAAGCTCTTCTGTTTGCTTTTTTGCTTTCCTGTATAGGTCATCTTCTTTTTCTTCCCTTTTGTTGGATGCTTTCTCTTCTTCTCCAAAGACGGAAGAACTGCCCCTATGGTTGGCGATGTGATAGATTGCATAGCCCAGCTCTTCCGGTTCGAGCCTCTCAGAGAGCCCCATAAGCCTCAGGTCGTAAGGATTTTTCCTCCTTGTGTTTTCACTGAACATGGAGATGCTTGGGTCTGTTTTGTCGGGTGAATCTGTGTATGCAAGCATCAGACCTTTTTCAGAAAGTATCTTCCAAAGTTTTTTTAATCTGTTTCTTTTGTGTCTTAATGAGTTTCTTTGAGATCTGAATTGTCGTCTTTCGGCTGCACCGTCGGAAGCCTTGAAAGTTCGGGCAAGAGAGAAGACAATATCCTTGGGGACAATTCTCGTGCCTGTGTCTTCCACTGCTTCCACTGCGACTGCAGCAAGTCCAATTGAGCCAACACCAAGGTCTAGACCCAATACATAATCTCTGCCTGCAAGTCGGTCTCTTATTGTTTTTGCTTGTCGTTCGTATATTTTTGAATGTTTAATACTCATGTATGAAATTTTATCATAAATCTTAAACAAGTCAATTAAAAAGGAAGGCTCAAGAGGCGTTTGTGTAAATGCATAGCTGTTTGTTGTATGAATAAGCCGAAATATCATTATATCCCGCTTTGTGCTTTTTTCACAATTATTTACTTTATATGCGATGCCGCAATCACTATAGGTGCGCCCCCCGTGCCGCGCCTGGGTTACGATATATTGACTACACGCGCGATGCCTCAAACCAGTACACGACGCCCCCCCGTGCCGCGGCTAATTCGTAGTAGTTGACTACGTATTTGAAACGCTAATCGCTATATCGTTCGTTCCCCAGCGTCGCGCTTAAACTGCGGTAATTGATTTAACCGAGGGATAAGATGTATACTTTATTCCCGAAAATATACTAAAAACATCACTTCAGGAGACATCTATGTCAGATAAAATCCCAGGGGGCGAAAAGCTCCAGATGATTCGGCACTCGATGGCGCACATCATGGCGGAAGCGGTGCTTCGGATGTTCCCGGACGCGCAGATAGCCATAGGACCCGCGATAGAGAATGGCTTCTACTACGATTTTGATCTTCCGAGAGCCTTGGTTCCGGAGGATCTGGAGACTATAACACAGAATATGAAGGACATCCTCTCCGAAGGCCGGGTTTTCCAGCGTCTGGAGGTGTCCAGAGCGGAGGCTGCCGAGCGATTTAAGGATCAGAAGTACAAGCTCGAGCTTCTTGCCGCGATTCCTGAGGGAGAGACAATCTCTCTTTACAATCAGGGTGCCTTTACTGATCTCTGCCGCGGTCCGCATGTGGAAAGCACAAAAGAGCTTCATCCCAATGCGTTCAAGCTCCTGTCCATTGCAGCTGCCTACTGGCGCGGGGACAGCAATAATAAAATGCTCACAAGAATCTACGGAACTGCTTTTGAGAATCCAAAAGATTTGCGGGCATATCTTCAGTTCCTTGAAGATGTCGAAAAGCGGGATCACCGAAGGCTTGGCAAGGATCTGGATCTCTTCAGCCTCCACGAAGAGGCGGGGCCCGGCCTTGTATACTGGCATCCGCGTGGAGCCAGGGTTCGGCAGATAATCGAGAATTTCTGGCGTGAGGAGCACTACAAAAACGGTTACGAGATGGTGTATACCCCGCATGTGGGAAAAAGCTGGCTCTGGGAGACAAGCGGTCACCTCGGATTTTACAAGGAAAGCATGTATAACCCGATGGAGATGGACAAGTCGGACTACTACGTAAAGCCGATGAACTGCCCGTTCCACATCATGATCTATAAGACCGCCAAACGAAGCTACCGCGATCTGCCCTTCCGCTGGGCGGAGCTGGGCACGGTGTATCGATATGAGAAGGCTGGTGCGCTCCACGGGCTGATGAGGGTCCGGGGATTTACGCAGGATGATGCCCATCTCTTTGTCACGCCTGAACAAATGGGCGGAGAGATTGCCCGTGCGTTGAAGTTTGCTTTGCGGATGATTCGCACATTTGGCTTCACGAAATTCCACGCTTATGTGTCCACGAAGCCGGATAAGAGCGTAGGCAGCCCGGACAAGTGGGAGGCTGCAACAAAAGCGCTGATGTCGGCGGTTGAGGCTGAAGAGCTTGAATACGATATCGACGAGGGCGGCGGAGCGTTCTACGGTCCGAAAATCGACTTGAAAGTCAAGGATGCAATCGGGCGCGAGTGGCAGCTCTCCACGATTCAGTTCGATTTCAACCTTCCCGAGCGTTTCGGAATGACATTTGTAGACAAGGACGGTGTTGAAAAGCAGCCGTATATGATTCACCGCGCCCTTTTGGGGTCGATTGAGCGCTTCTTTGGAGTACTTTTGGAGCACTACGCCGGGGCTCTTCCGCCATGGCTCTCTCCGGAGCAGATGCGGATTGTTCCTGTCTCGGAGAAATTCCTGGATTATTCCAAGACCGTTGAGGAGCGCCTTCGCGCAGCAGGTTTCCGCGTCACGACCGATACGTCGGACGAGAGACTTTCCAACAAGATTCGCCTTTCCGCCGGTATGAAGATTCCGTATACCCTGATAATCGGGGAGAAGGAGGAAGCCGCCGGAACCATTTCTGTCCGCTATCGCGGAGGCAGGCAGGTGGGCGACGTCCAGGTTTCGGACTTCATTTCCGAAGCGAAGGCTTTGATCGAAAGCCGCGGGCAGCTGGAAGCTGAGAATAAATAGGAGAAGGGAACATGACCACTCCCAACAAGCTGACAATCCTTCGCATGGCACTTTCTCCGGTGCTTTTTGCTTGGTTTTTCACGCCGGTTCTGTTCAGGAGCATCTCCCCGTATCTATACGGTGGGGTGCTCGGCGCGCTGTATCTTGTGATGGAGCTCTCCGACCTGATAGACGGCAGGATCGCGAGGGGACGGGGGCAGGTGACGGATCTGGGGAAGATAATGGACCCGTTCGCGGATGTGATCATGCACATAACCTTCTTTACTTGTTTTGCCGTCACGGTGCCGCCGATTATGCCGGTATGGGCGTTTGCCATAATAATCTGGAGGGAGCTCTTGCAGTGTTTCACCCGGATGCTCCTGATGGGGCGCGGCACGGCCATGCCTGCAAACATTTTCGGCAAATCGAAAACGCTTCTGTACGCCATCTGTACAATCGCGGGGCTGTGCTACAGGGTTCTTTTGCTGATGGGGGAGACCCAGGACTGGATGAGGACGGTTCTTGTTGTGCTTTTCGCTCTTGCGTCGTTTGCAAGCGTGATGAGTTTTCTGGTCTACGTCCGTACAATTGTCAAAACCGAAGTACTGAAGGACATGACGCGGTGACACGCGACGCTGCTGGCTGAGAAAATCATAATTACCCAAAAACAGGAATCTGTCACACAGCGGAGATCGGTTCATGGTACGTGGCGCGGCGCGGGAAAATACCGGGACGCAAATCTTGGTGCTCCGTTGCGGAAGTCTGATGCTCTTTTCCATCAGGTGTGAATGGAGAATCGGGATGCGCGGAGCGACGAGTTTCAGAAATCGGCACGGGGTGATGCGCCACGGCACGGGGTGCGGCAGAGAAAACTTCTTGTAAAAAATGGAACGGCATTTGACGTTGAAAGCAGAGCGGAACTGATCGTTTTTGGGAGATTTCCAGGCGGGTGAGAGCCCGCCTTTTCTTTGCCTTCTGGCAGAATTTACCTTGTAAATCAGCCCTGCAAGCCTGCGCGATTATACCTCCGCCCGGCGGGTTGCGAGAGACAATCCGTCTCGCAAATCCGTCTGCTATTCACATTCGACAATCCACTCTGGAATTCTGCGCGATAGTGATAATATATCCGCCCGACTGGTTGCAGACAATGCACTTTGCAAATATGCCCTCTTCCCGCATCACCCACAACGAATATGTTATTGGCGGATTTGACAATTCGCGCGGAAAATTTGTCTACTCTTCGCATCTTGTAAACTTCGCTGCAAACATGCTAAATGATACAATTCGCGCGGCATATTTGCTCTCTCTCCGCATCCTGTAAACTTTGCTGCAACCTTGTGAAACGATACATGCTCCCAGTGAAAATTGTGCGGCATTTTCCGATTTGGCATCTTCCGGCGAGGTAAACTCCGAGAGACAATTTGCGCGGAAAATTTGCCTACTCTCCGCATCCTGTAAACTTTGCTGCAAATATGCGAAATGATACATGTCCCAGTGAAAACTGTGCGGCATTTTCCGGTTTAGCACTTTCCAGCGCGGCAAACTGCGAGAGACAATCCGCCGGGCAAATTTGCCCACGCTCCGCATCCTGTAAACTTCGCTGCAAACATGCGAAATGATACATGTCCCAGTGAAAACTGTGCGGCATTTTCCGGTTTAGCAC
>CAMKPI010000060.1 GCA_946414625.1 uncultured Spirochaetaceae bacterium
CTGATTACAGACGGCGGTCCTCCGTGCCGCGCTGTCGATTTCGGTCGGGAGTTATCCGTGCCGTGCGCCGCGCTCATGATATTTCGCAATGAGCAAAGCCTCTTATCGTCTATCCGGCCTTGTCCGGTTCTGTCCGATAATGTGCCATGCCTTTTATCGTCTATCCGGCTTTGTCCGCTTTTGTCCGATTCCGCCCGATAATGTGCCAAGCCTCTTATCGTCTATCCGGCCTTGTCCGCTTTTGTCTGATTCCGCCCGATATTGATAAAAATCCGCCTTTCAAATATAGTTCATAGTGATGGTCTCGAAATAACGACAGTCGAAAAATACCCGCCTGTCTGCAATTGGATCGTCAAAAAGAGGTATGTCTATGTTAAGTTTGGCGAATCTACCCATCGAGGAGCTGCGTACCCAAATCGGGAACGGCTTTGTATTGATGCTTCTCGGCATGGGCATAGTGTTCGTGTTCCTCACGATACTGGTGTTCACAACCAAGGGCGTGTCGAAAGTGGTGAAAAAGTTCGAGAAAGAGGCTCCCGCAAAGGCGTCGGTCTCTGCGTCTCCTTCGGCGGCTGCTGCCGTGTCTGCCTGCACTGGAACTCCGCTCGAGGGTGAGGTCGCCGCAGCGATTCTCGCAGCATATTCCGCGTCCCGCTCGTGAGCCGGCACTATGGACGGCGAGGGTTGAACAAATGTGGATGTCGGAAATATTACCAGACCGTTCACAAAATGCAAAGCCCTTGGTAATCAGTTGTAATCAAAAGATTTAGGAGAGATACACAACAATGAGCAAGAAGAAAATTAACTTCATGTGCACCGCATTCCGCGACGGCTTCCAGTCGGTCTACGGCGCTCGTGTTTTCACAAAAGACTTTATGCCTGCAGTGGAGGCTGCCCGCAAGGCGGGGATCACCCATTTTGAGGCGGGCGGCGGTGCCAGGTTCCAGAGCCTTTATTTCTATAGCAACGAGGATGCGTTTGAGATGATGGACACCTTCCGGCGCACCGCAGGTCCGGACGCGAACCTCCAGACTCTTTCCCGTGGCGTGAACGTTGTGGGACTGGACAGTCAGCCGCGCGACATAATCAAGTTGCACGCCGACATGTTCAAAAAGCACGGAATGACGACAATCCGCAACTTTGACGCTTTGAACGATGTGAACAACCTGATCGACAGCGGACGCGCCATCAAGGACGCCGGGCTTCGCCACGAGGTGACAATCACCATGATGAGCCTGCCGCCGAAGACCACGGGAGCGCACGATCCTGATTTCTATGAGAAGGTTCTCCGCCAGATCCTGGACGCGGGAATACAGTTCGACAGCCTTTGTTTCAAGGATGCTTCCGGCACTTCCACCCCTAAAACGGTATATGAGACAGTCCGTCGGGCGAGACGGCTTCTCGGAGACAAAATCACGATTGTGATGCACAGCCACGACACGGCAGGCGTTTGCGTTCAGCAGTATATGAGCGCCCTCGATGCCGGTGCGAATCAGCTTGACCTTTCGATGCAGCCTGTATCCGGAGGCACCTGCCAGCCGGACATCATCACAATGTGGCACGCGCTTCGCGGCACGGATTACGACCTGGGAGTTGACATACACAAGATCCAGGAAGCGGAGACCGTGTTCCAGAACTGCATGAAGGACTATTTCCTCCCGCCCGAGGCGACGACTGTGAATCCGAACATTCCGTTCTTCCCGCTTCCCGGCGGCGCTCTCACAGCGAACACCCAGATGCTTCGCGACAACGGGCTGATGGACAAGTATCCGCAGATCGTTGAGGCGATGGGCGAGACGGTTGCAAAGGGCGGTTTCGGCACGTCGGTCACTCCTGTGAGCCAGTTCTATTTCCAGCAGGCGTTCAACAACGTTATGTTCGGCCCGTGGAAGAAGATCGCCGAGGGCTACGGCAAGATGGTTTTGGGCTACTTCGGACGCACGCCCGTGAAGCCGGACGCGGAGGTTGTGAAGGCCGCTTCCGAGCAGCTTCATTTGGAGCCAACCACAAAGAAGGTGGTCGATATTAACGACGCGGATCCGAAGAAGGGTCGCGCCGCGGCTGAGGCAATGCTCCGCGAGGCAGGACTTCCCATCACCGACGAGAACGTGTTCATTGCGGCGTCCTGCAAGGAGAAGGGTATTCTTTTCCTCACAGGCAAGGCACACGTGAACGGGGTACGCAAGGCTTCTCCCGAGGAGGCGGCTGCCAAGGCGTCCGGCGAGTATACCGTCACAGTGAACGGTCATGCGTACGGCGTGAAGATGGGTCGCGACAATGTGGTTGTGAACGGAAAGACATATCCGCTTTCAGTGGGCTTTGGAATAGACAAAGACGCTGTCGCCAAGACCGAGGCTGAGCTCTCAGCCCAGGGTAGTGCGGCTTCTGGGGCTGCGTCCGCCGCGCCCGCTGCTGCTGCGCCCGTCGCCGCAGGCGCGGGCGAGCCTGTGACCGCTCCGATGCCGGGACTTATTCTCCGCATCGAGGTCAAGGCGGGCCAGGCTGTGAAGAAAAACCAGCTTCTCATGGTCATGGAAGCAATGAAGATGGAGAATGAGATCTATTCACCCAAGGACGGCACTGTCTCCGGCATCAATGTGACTCAGGGACAGCAGCTCGTTGCTGGCGACACGCTCTGCACAATTGCGTAACAAGGTCAGCCCCCCGGCCTGGCGGCGCAGAGGGGCTGTTTTCAATGCATTGTGTGGTAAGGAGTTAACTGACAAATGTTCGGTAAATCACTAATAAATCTTTGGGAGACCACAGGTCTTTACGGGTTCTTCAACCTCGACCCGACTGCGGGTTTCGGTTGGGGAAACTGCGTGATGATCCTGGTGGGCTTTCTGTTGTTTTTTCTGGCGATCAAGAAGGGGTTTGAACCGCTCCTTCTGATTCCGATCGGCATGGGGTGCGTGCTCAGCAACATTCCTTATGCCTACATCGCGGGCGTGGATCCGTCGCTTGCGGCGGGGAGCCAGGGCGCAGTGGGTTTCATCAAGATCCTTTTCGACGCGGGAATACAGACCGGGCTTTTCCCTGTGCTGATCTTCATGGGCGTCGGGGCGATGACAGACTTCGGTCCGCTTATTGCCAACCCGAAAACCCTGCTTCTCGGAGCCGCAGCGCAGTTCGGAATCTTTGCCGCCCTTCTCGGTGCGCTGGGACTTTCGTTCATTCCCGGAATCAACTTTGACCTCCATGCTGCGGCGTCGATTGGAATAATCGGCGGTGCGGACGGACCGACGGCGATATATGTCACGAGCCGTCTCGCGCCGGAGCTCCTGGGTCCGATTGCGGTGGCTGCGTATTCGTACATGGCTCTGGTGCCTGTGATCCAGCCGCCTATCATGAAGGCTCTTACGACAAAGGAAGAGCGGATGATTCGCATGCAGCAGCTGCGTCCGGTGTCTAAGACCGAGAAAATCATCTTCCCGATCAGCGTTCTCACTGTATGCGCAATTCTCCTTCCGTCGGCGACCCCGCTTATTGGCAGCCTGATGTTCGGTAATCTCCTCACCGAGTGCGGCGTGACAAAGCGCCTTTCCGACACGGCAAGCAACGCAATGATGAATATCGTCACAATATGTCTTGGACTTTCGGTCGGCTCGAAGATGGAGGCAAGCCATTTCCTGACGCTGAACACGCTGGGCATCCTGCTTCTCGGAGCGATTGCTTTCGGGCTTGGTACTGCGATGGGAGTTATCATCGCGAAGATCATGAACAAGATTGACCCGAAGCATCCTGTGAATCCCCTCATCGGGGCGGCAGGAGTCTCCGCTGTGCCTATGGCTGCACGTGTTGCCAGCAAGGTGGGGCAGGAAGCTGATCCGCAGAACTTCCTTCTCATGCACGCCATGGGTCCGAACGTGTCGGGAGTTATCGGAAGTGCTGTAGCGGCGGGAGTCCTCATGGCGAGCGTGCCGGTGATGGAGCCTCTTCGCAACGCACTTGTGATGGGACTGTAGTTTTGCTTTTGTTGAAAGTTTTGTTGTCTTCGGAAAGATGCGAATCGTCGCGCGGCGTCTGTTTACTGCGGCGCAGCCATACTTCACAGGTTTCCTGAAGATTAAGTTTTCGGCTGATTTCGGGATGTCCCGGTCAGCCGATATTTAGGTCCTTAATAGATAAAATTTTATTCATTTTTTTGGAGAAGTTATGTACAGGATTGTAAGGAAAAAGGTGTTGAATCCGACTGTGATCCAGCTGGAGATCCACGCTCCCCTCGTAGCCCGGAAAGCGCTGGCGGGGCAGTTTATCATACTTCGTCCGGATGCTGACGGAGAGCGCATACCACTCACAGTGGCCGGAACCGACCCCGAAGAAGGAACGGTTAAGATCATCTTCCAGGTTGTGGGAACCACCACGGAGAAGCTGAAGCACCTGGAGGAGGGCGACAGCGTGGCGGATTTTGTGGGTCCGCTTGGGCGCCCCACCGAGACAGAGGGAATCAAAAAGGTTTGCATCGTGGGCGGCGGAGTCGGCTGCGCCATATCAATGCCGCTCGCGCAGGCGTTCCACAAATTGGGTGCGAATGTGACGAGCATCATCGGTTTCAGGAACAAGGATCTTGTGATACTTGAGAAGGAGTTTACCGAGGCGTCGGATCGCCTCATCATGATGAGCGACGATGGATCCTACGGCCGCAAGGGAGTTGTCACCGAGCCGCTGAAGGAGATTCTGGAAGCGGGTGAAAAGTTTGATACTATCATCGCGATAGGACCCGTTATCATGATGAAGTTTGTCGTTGAGACCGCCCGTCCGTTCGGTGTGCCTGTTGTGGTGTCAATGAATCCGATAATGATCGACGGCACCGGGATGTGCGGCGGTTGCAGACTTACCTTGAACCAGGACGGAAAGCGTGTGACGAAGTTCGCTTGCGTAGACGGACCTGATTTTAACGGTTATGAGGTTGATTTTGATGAGGCGATGGCGCGCGGCGCGATGTATCGCCCGTTCGAGCGTGCCTCTCATGAAGAGACGTGCAACCTGTTCAAGGCAGCCGAGGCTGCTGCGTCTGCCAATGGCGGCAAGGAGGTGAAATAATGGCTCTTGAACCGAAGAAAAACGCAATGCCCACACAGGATCCCGCGCTCCGCGCCCACAATTTCAACGAAGTGGCGCTGGGTTACACCGAAGAGATTGCCCTCTCCGAAGCAAAGCGTTGCCTGAACTGTAAAAACCGCCCCTGTGTGAAGGGCTGCCCTGTTAATATTGATATTCCTTCGTTTATCATGCAGGTGAAAAACAAGGATTACGAGGGCGCTTACCAGACGATTACAAAATCCTCGTCTCTCCCCGCTGTATGCGGTCGTGTCTGTCCGCAGGAGAACCAGTGTGAGGGCGTCTGCACGATGGGAATAAAGTTCGAGAGCGTCGGTATCGGACGTCTGGAGCGTTTTGTGGCAGACTGGCACAACAGTCATTCCACGGCTGCCGCCGTGCCGCCCGCGTCCAACGGGCACCGTGTGGCTGTTGTCGGAGCCGGTCCTTCGGGGCTTACCTGCGCGGGGGATCTTGCCAAGAAGGGTTACAAGGTGACAATCTACGAAGCTCTCCATACCGCCGGCGGCGTGCTTGTCTATGGAATCCCAGAGTTCCGTCTTCCGAAGGCGATTGTGGCAAAGGAAGTCGGCACCCTGAAGGAGCTGGGGGTCGATATTGAGACGAACGTTGTGATCGGCAAGACGCTCACCATCGACGAGCTCTTTGAGATGGGCTACGAAGCGGTGTTTGTCGGCTCCGGAGCGGGGCTGCCGATGTTCATGGGTATTCCCGGCGAGGCTCTGAACGGGGTGTATTCCGCAAACGAGTTCCTCACCCGCAGCAACCTGATGAAGGCTTATCGCGACAAGAACGACACCCCGATCATGAAGGGCGGGCGCGTGGCTGTGGTCGGCGGCGGAAACGTTGCGATGGATGCCGCAAGAACTGCCCTGCGTCTCGGCGCGGAGAAGGTCTATATCGTCTACCGCCGCTCAATGGCGGAGCTCCCTGCTCGCCGCGAGGAGGTGGAGCATGCCGAGGAGGAGGGAATAGATTTCCGCATTCTCTGCAATCCTGTTGAGATTCTGGGCTACAACAATCCGGACGATAAGAGAGATCCGAAAAACGGTTTTGTGCGTGCCATCCGCTGCATAAAGATGGAGCTGGGCGAGCCTGACGAGCGCGGACGCCGCAGACCGATTCCAGTGCCGGGAAGCGAGTTCGAGCTCGATGTTGACACCGTGGTGATGAGTCTCGGCACTTCTCCGAACCCGCTTATCAAGAACACCACCCCGGGACTTGAGGTGAATAAGCACGGCGGCATTATTGTGAATGAGGACGGGCTTTCTTCCCGGAGCGCGGTCTATGCCGGAGGCGACGCCGTGACGGGCGCTGCGACGGTGATTAGCGCCATGGGTGCCGGAAAGGTTGCCGCCGCGTCGATTGACGAATATCTGATGAAAAAGTGATTTCAGAGCGGAAGGCTGTTTGCTGGTTGCCTGCTCTGCGGCTCGGAAGATTTTCCGGCTTTTGATTTTGTACCGTTTTAACGAACTGCCGGCGCGGGTTCCCCGCGCCGGCTTTGTTTTTATATTGCGAACGCAGATGCCGGCCGGTGTTGTAATTTCTGTTTGGGGGTTCCCTTGTCGCTTAGCGCGCCAGGGCGTCTACTGCGTGCGCTCTGGCAGCGCAAGGCTTTATACCCAAGGTCCTATCACGACATAAAATGGGTGCTCCGCGCCCTTTTCCGATCAGCGGGAATTGGGGTTCGCTACATTTACCGGACGGCAGGGTTTGGTTTTGCTCCCGGATGTCCGGCGTTTTCCTGCGTTTGGCCTCGCCATCTCTCTAGCTGCTTACTCGAGCCGTGCAGACAGCACTGTCTCTCGCTCGCAGCGTCGCATCTGGCGGATCAAAACGCGAAAAAAACAAACCGCCGCCGCTGAAAACGCCTTACCCACGGCGTTTTCTTGATGCGGCGTTTCAAACCCTATGCGATGCGTCAATGCAGCGGAGGGAATATCCCTGCTTTAACGACGGCAGGGTTTGGTTTCCGCTCCCGGATGTACGCGGAAACCGCCTCGCTAAAAACGCTCCACTGGAGCGTTTTTTCGCCGCGCGCTTAGCGCGCCAGGCGACCTCGCTTTTGGTTTCTGCAAATTATTCGCTAAACAGAATCATCCCACGGCAAACACCACATCTCCGTTTCCATAAACAAACCCGCTCTCGAAACAGCGCACCGCGCTGTTTCGTGTTTCAAACCCTATGCGATGCGTCAAAAAAAGCGGAGGATAAATCCTCCGCTTTTTTTGACGACGGCAGGGTTTGAACCTGCGACAACCTGCGTGTAAGGCAGGGGCTCTCCCGCTGAGCTACATCGCCGAAAACAGTCATCCGACTGCGTACAGGGGAGAATTTAACATAAACAATAGTGCTTGTCAAGGTTTGGTGTCCCGGCGGAAAGGAGAGGGTGCCGTCGTGAATGCTGGGCTCAGTTTTTATGTCCAACCTCCTACTGTAAAAAAAAATAGAAAAGTGATATTTTTTCCAACATGCAAAACGAGGGCGAGAGGGATGGTGATTTTTCGCAGTTGTTCGAACCGGCGTTTTGCTGAATTTTGCACGTTTCAGGCTTGTAAATCCGCATCTTGGGGCGGTGTGGCGCGTTGTGTTTTGACTGTTTGGACTCGGCAGCCACCAGGGAGATTCTCCGTCCTCACCGTCGCAGCCATGGGGCGGAATTTGCAAGCGATGGACAAAATCTACGGGCAGTGTACACATAGAGGTCAAAATGCTTATAAAATCCGCATTGATTCTTGTTTTTTTCGCAATCATGCTTATTGTGGGATTCCTCTGCCGCAAGGCCACGCGTGACGTCGGTGGCTTTGTTCTCGGCGGCAGGAACGTCGGACCCTGGCTATCCGCCTTCGCTTTCGGCACCAGCTATTTTTCTGCGGTCATCTTTGTGGGTTACGCGGGTCAGTTTGGCTGGCGATTCGGCATCTCTTCCACATGGATAGGCCTTGGCAATGCCTTCATCGGCTCCCTGATGGCGTGGAATATCCTGGGTCGACGCACCCGGATCATGACGCGAGCCCTCTCATCTGCGACAATGCCGGAGTTTTTCGGCAAGAGATACGGCAGCGTAACGCTCAAAATCGTGGCGTCTCTTATCACGTTCGTGTTCCTGATTCCATATACCGCTTCGCTTTACAACGGGCTTTCCCGTCTTTTCGGCATGGGATTTGACTTGGACTACAGCGTTTGCATCATTGTAATGGCTGTTCTGACAGCGATTTACGTGATAACCGGCGGCTATATGGCAACTGCGGTGAACGACTTCATACAGGGTGTCATCATGCTTTTCGGAATCGGGCTTATCGTAAAATCCGTATTGGGCATAAACGGGGGATTCTCCGGCTCTCTTGCTGCTTTGGCGGCTGTGGAAGATCCTCAGGTCTCCGGAGTTCCGGGTGTGTTCGCGTCGTTCTTCGGACCGGATCCCGCGGGGCTTCTGTCGGTTGTGATACTCACGTCGCTCGGCACGTGGGGATTGCCCCAGATGGTTCAGAAGTTCTATGCGATAAAGAGCGAGGAGGACATCAGCAAGGGAACGGTGATATCTACTGTTTTCGCGATTGTCGTTGCGGGTGGATGCTATTTCCTCGGCGGATTCGGCAGACTTTTCAACGTTGATGTGGCATCCATGGGCTACGACGCGATAATTCCTGAAATGCTCGCACGATTATCTCCGCTTGTTTTTGGAATTGCGCTTGTTCTTGTGCTTTCAGCGAGCATGTCCACTCTGTCCTCCCTTGTTCTGACCTCGGCAAGCACCATGACGCTGGATTTCGTGAATCCGATTCTGAAGGGCCGGAAAGGTAATTCAAGGGGCAAAGGCGGTGCTAAAGATGCGTTCACTTCAGGGGCGGCAGGCGGAAAGGAAGAATCCGA
>CAMKPI010000061.1 GCA_946414625.1 uncultured Spirochaetaceae bacterium
GGTCGAATATGAATACCAAAAGATGGCATTCTGACGGACGAGAAGCAGTTCTGTACTTGGCAGAGAGCCCAAATAGACCTCTTATCGTTTTGAATGCCTATGCCGATATCGGGCAATCCGTGGTGGATGCGCTTTCAGGGCTTTCCGCTCCTGAACATAATTTGCTTGTTGTCTGTAATTTAAGGTGGCACCATGACATGGCCCCGTGGGGATCTCCTCCGTTGTTCAAAAACGACGTGTTCTGCACCGGGGGTGCGGACGAGTACCTCGCTCTGCTAGCCGACGAGATTATTCCCAGGGCAAGGACTCTTGTAATGGGAAGCCCCGTGTTTTTGGGAATCGCGGGATATTCCCTTGCCGGGCTCTTTGCGATCTATTCCATTTATCGGACAGATATCTTTGATCGAGTGGCAAGCATTTCGGGTTCTCTTTGGTTTCCCGGCTTTATGGAGTATTTCATGGGGCACGAGATGAAACGAAAGCCTGATAAGCTGTATCTCTCTATTGGGGACAAAGAAGCTGAAACACGCAACAAGACGCTTATGGCTGTGCGGAAAAACACGGAGGCTTTTGCCACGCACTGCAGGGAGGTCGGAATAGATGCTTCACATGAACTGAATCCTGGCAATCATTTTCAGGATGAGGTGCTTCGCAGTGCCAAAGGGATTCGGGCGATATTGTAGGAATAGGGGAGCGGGTATCCGGAAAAGACGGCATTTGACGCTATGGAAACAATGAGAGCAGGGCGCAAATGTCGGTTTTTTTCTCTTTACAGGGCGGTTTTATTTCATCCTGAAGCGTTCAAGAAGGTTTTCAGCGGTTTTCTTGCTGATTCCGGCTCTCTCAGATATCTCCTCTGCAGAGCAGGAGAGAGCATCGTCGAGCGTTGTGAATGCTGTCATGATTTTTTCGCTTGTCACACGACCTATGCCCTTGATGCCTTCCAGGAGGTGGAACGACGCCTCGCGGCTTCGCATTGCCTGGTTCGCGCTTGTCGCAAATCGATGGCATTCGTCGCGCACTGCGATGAGGACCCTCAGCCCTGCGTTGGACCTGTCAAGCGAGAGGTCCGGGCGGTCGTCGTCGAAAACGATTATCTCATGTTTTTCCGCGAGCCCCACGATTGGTACTTCCGCCATGCCTATGCTGTCCAGAACATCCCTCGCGACATTGACCTGTCCTTTGCCTCCGTCTATCAACACCAGATCAGGCTTTCGTAGCCCTTCGGTGAGAACGCGGGTGTAACGCCGGTATACCGCCTCCCGCATTGAAGCGTAGTCGTCAATCATTCCTTCAACGGTGCGGATGTTGAACCGCCTGTAGCCAGCAGGATTAGGGTTTCCGTCAACGAACGATATAAGACTCGCGATTGTGTATTTTCCGGAGAGCTGGGCAATATCGAAGCCTTCTATGAGGCGGGGCGGCTCCTCCAGGTCGCATATTTCCCTCAAAACTTCCAGCGCCTCGCTGTTGTCCCGCGATTTCAGCCGTTTTTCAACATCCCTGGAGGCGTTCTCTCTTGCCATTCGGAGAATCCTGAAATGTTTTCCGTCAGCCGGAACGGAAATTTTCACATCTGACCGGAGAGCCTCATGGAAGTATCGTTCGATGAGGGCTGTGTCGATGTCGTGTGAGACATACATCTCGGATGGAATTTCGTCCGCCTGTTCGTAGTACTGCGTGAGAAATCCTGCCAGGGTCTCGCTCTCGCTTCCGAATGTCTGTGCGCGATAAATCGCTCTTCCCATAAGGCGGCCTTCTCGGAACTGCATGATTGCAACGGTGCAGAGGGGCGGACGCATCTCGATTGCGGCATAGTCCCTGGAATCCGAACTTCCAGCCCTTTTGCCGGACGAGAGGTCATCTACCATCTGTTCTTTCTCCATGCTTTGCAGCACTTTGAGAATGTCTCGCTTCTTTGCAGCCCTTTCGAACTCAAGATGGTCTGCTGCTTCTTCCATTTCAGCACGAACTTCTTTTTCGAGATCTCTGTTGCCGCCGTCGAGGAGCTTTTTCACTTTCTCGACTGTTTTTCCGTACTCCTCCTTGCTGATCTTACCGCAGCAAGGCGCTGTGCACCGTCCGATGTGGAAGTAAAGGCATGGAGATGTTCTTTTTCGGAGCGGCGTGCCGCATTTACGGAGAGAGAACATCCTGTCGATGAGATCCAGATACTGCTCCAGACGATTTACTTCGGGGTAGGGCCCGTAATACAGGGAGCCGTCCCTAATGATCCGTCGGGTTCTGTATACTTTGGGAAAATCCTCACGTGTTATTTTGATAACAGGGTAGCTCTTGCCGTCCTTTAGAAGGATGTTGTAGTGGGGATTGTATTTTTTTATCAGGTTGTTCTCAAGTACGAGAGCTTCGTAGTCGTTGCCTGTGATTATGTAGTCGATGTCCCGGATTTTCTCAACCAGAGCGGCTGTCTTTCGATCCCTGTCCGGAAGGAAATACTGCAGAACGCGGCGGCGAAGGCTTTTTGCTTTGCCAACGTATATAACTGTGCCGGTCTCGTCCTTGTGCATGTATACACCGCTGTTCAATGGAAGTGAAGCGGCTTTTTCCCGGGCTTTTTCAAAGGCGGTTTTTCGCTCTTCGGCTTCGGCCTCTGTTCCTGTTTTATCCACCCGGTAAGAAATCCCCGGTTCAAATGCGTTTGGGTCCATTCGGTTTTCTGCTCATTGATTTTGAATGTCAGGCTGCGGGTTTCGTGCGCCTCGCCGCAGCTGTGAGGCTCTGGCAGTTGTGAAATTTTTGTATGGCTCTTGTCTGGAGCGTCGGAAAGTTCTGTTCCTGATCCTATCGTTGCGCATACTATGACGCATCTGCGACATAACAGAAAATCCAGTTTTACATTGCCTACGCGAAACGCCGCAGGAAGTGTGACACAGAGTCTCTCCGTGGCGGAGCTTAACGTAGATAAAACTTTCGACGGCTTACGATGAAAATCCGTTCTGCGGCTGAGCCTGCAACATACGAATGACAAACACGGGCGCAGCAAACATGGCGGGTGAAATCAGAGCGTGATTCTTCAGTCCTCTTCTTTCTCGCTACGCCGCCGCGCCTTTGTTGCATTCCTCTAGTACTTGTGACAACGCGGCAATACGGCAAGCTCTTTGAACGACTCTCGATTCGGTTCCGACCTATCTTTTGATGTCGTAGTTCATATTCATCAGGTTCTCGATCGTTTTCACATCGTCAGTGATGTTCGCGTCCCCGTGAATCGTATGCTTTATCGCGCTTGATGCAACTGCGAAGTTCAGCATATCAGCCGGTGAATACTCAGTCATCATCGCGTAGATGAGCCCGCTTGCGAACGCATCTCCACCGCCGACACGATCCAGAATATTGAACGTGAAAAGCTTGGACTCGTAGTCGCGCCCTCCGTACCACATGTAAGCTTTCAGACTGTTTTCCGAACCGCTGTTGGCGTATCTGATGTGACGCGCTATACATTTGATGTTCGGGAACTTCTCGATGAAGTGCCTGAATTCCTCAGCCTGCTCATAGAGAGAGGGCTTTTGCGGAGTATCGTCCTTCCAGTCGCCCTTGGAGTGATCCGACTCGTCTTTCCATAGATGGTATGGCTCCGTGCCAAAAAGCACGTCCACATACGGCAGGCACAGGGTGCAGAAATCCCTGGCTTCATCCCATGTCCACATTTTGCTGCGGAAGTTTCCGTCGAAAGACACTGTAAGCCCCAGCTCCTTTGCCGTTTTCAGAGCGTTGAGTACGAGGGATTTGCAGCTGTCGGAGATTGCCGGGGTGATTCCGGACATGTGCAGCCAGCTGAAGTTCTCCAAAAGCGATTTCAGGTCGACTTTCGAGAAATCGTACTCCGCCATCGCGCTATGTTTTCTGTCGTAGATCACCTTGCTGGCCCTGATGCCGTAGCCGGTTTCGAGGTAGTATGTGCCGAGGCGATGGGTGGGCGTCTCTTCTTTGGTGCTGAAGATCACGGGAGAGCAATGCACGTCGTTGCTGCGCATCCAGCGAACTGCGCTCTTGCCCAGTGAGTTGTCCGGCACCACGCCGAAGAAGGTGCTGTCTATTTTAAGGTTGGCAAGAGCCATGGCAATGTTCGCCTCCGCTCCGCCGTAGGAAGCTTCGAAAGTGTTTGCCATTCGTATCTTCTCGTAGTTCGGCGGAGTGAGGCGGAGCATTATCTCTCCGATTGTGATAAACTTGTGCTTGTTAGTGTATGCCATCGTTGAGCTCCGGAGGATTATTTGTCCACAACTTTTGATTTTTCTTTCCGAGCCACGCTCTCGATCTTGTCGACCAGCATTTCTATGCCCTCGTAGAGTTCGTAGCAGTCGTAGGAAACAACCTTTTCAGTCCCCCATTTGAAGTGTAGCATAGCATCCAGATGGAAGCCCTGACCGACCGTTTCGCGTTTCATGGTTATGTCAAGGTCGTGGAGGTAGTCTTCCGCGAAAGACAGCTTTTTCAGCTTCTTGTTGAGGAACTCCATGGTCTCGTTGCTGGGTTGGTAGTGTACGCCTCTAACGTTCAGGTTCATATATTGCCTCCCTGTTTGAGTTTCAGTCCGAGCGAAGTCTCGGACTCTGAAAAAATTCTAAAATGGCGCATGGTAAAAGTCAAACGGTTTTCTGCGGGGGATGAGGAATTCTTTGTTCCGCTTCTTTTGTATCACGTTGCCGCGTCATGCGTCGCACTTGCTGTTATCACGCTGCCGCGTTGTGCTGCGCTCTCGCTTATCTCGCTGTTATCACGCTGCCGCGTTATGCGTCGCTCTTGCTGTTGTCACGCTGCCACGTTGTGCTGCGCTCTCGCTTATCTCGCTGTTATCATGCTGCACGGGATGCCGAAACCTTTCTAATTTTGGCGAAACGCGGGATATTAATTCGATATTCTCGTCAGTTCATTTGGAAGACCTTTGCGATATGCGCCGTGAGAGGCTCCTATTCGACATATAGAGTGATTTCCCTATGACCGATTTAGGACGTTGAATCGGACGTAGGCTTCATGTTATTCGCCGGAATTACTCATTCTCGATGCTTCAGCTTCGCGTTATGGAAGATCTATTCTTTGTATATCTCGATTCCTTTTTCAGCGAAGGATACGTATGTTCTTGAATTGAAAACGATATGATCCAGGATCTTTATGCCTAGTATTTCGCCGCTTTTAGCAAGGAGCCGCGTCAGCTCGATGTCGGCATCGGACGGCTCGACAAATGAACTGGGGTGGTTATGGGCGCATATCAGCGAGGTGGCGCGTTCTTTGATTGCAAGAGAAAAAACCTCTCTTGGGTGGACAAGAGTCTTGTTTACGAGCCCCACCGTGACAACGTTCACGCTCATTATCTCCAGCGCGCCGTTCAGCAGTATCGTGATAAAATGCTCCTGCTGGCGGTCTCCGTAGTGGCGGATGAGGTTGTAGATGTCAACCGGCTGTGACATGCGCCGCGCTGTGGATCCGGAAAGGCGTCTTCCGAGCTCAAGGCAGGAGGCTACGACGGAGGCTTTCGCGTTTCCAAGCCCTTTGATTGTCATCAGTTCGTTGAAAGATGCACCCTCGTGTCTCGAGATGAAATCAAGCACTTCCCTCGACAGAGAGGCGACATCCTTTTCCTTGTTTCCGCTACCCAGTATGCAGCACATCAGCTCCGAATCCGAAAGGGCAGAGACACCTGTTGACTGGATCTTTTCACGCGGTCTTTCGCCCTCTGGTATTTCGCGGATTGTCTTGAAGCCTTGTGCGTCCATGGTGTAGTTCATGCGTATATTATCCAGGTAAAATTATTCGATTTGTTTTATTTGAATTATTTTCTTGTTATATAAATAATTGTGGATTATTGCGATATGCGGGTGTGTTGCAGATGCGTTGCAGAAAAGAGAATTTGCGTGGATTTAGGAAACGGATTGAAACATAACAGTCTCTCGGACAATCGAGCCTGGTTCTGAAGAGGCTTCGGTGACGCTCGGCAGCAGGAAGCCGGATGATGTCGCGAAGAGCGGCGGGTTTGGCAGTAGAGAAAGATAGGTGACCGTTAGGGTGGTGACATATCTCCGGATGATGTCGCGAAGGGCGGCGGCTTCAGGAAGTGCCGACAGGGCGGCGGTCGCTGATTGCGCGAAGAGCGGCGACATTAGGAAGTGCCTACAGGGGTGTGATCTTTGGCAGTGGCGATAAGTCGGCGGTCGCCGGCAGGAATAAATGGACGGGCGCTGGCAGCGACGATGGGTCGGTGGACGCTAGCGGAATCGACAGGGCGGCGTTCTTTGCCAGTGGCTATAGATGGGCGACCACTCGCGGTATAGACATATCACCAGCCGCCGATGGCGCCGATAGCGAGGACCGCTAGCAGTATCAAAATATCACCAGCCGCCGAGAGGGACTTGGACTATTTCTGAAGGCTTTTAATCGCTTCCGGGATGTGGGCCGCAGTATCGCCTGAGAGCATGCTGTATTGCCCTATGCTGGCTTCCGCAAGTTCTCCGGCGATCCCGGAAAGGTGCGCCGCTGCGGCAACTGTGAAGACCTGGGGACAGTCTGCGTATCCGAGCATTGCGGTTATGACTCCGGATAGCACGTCTCCGCTGCCCGCAGTAGCCATGCCTGCGCATCCGCGGTTAGTTATATATGTTACGGCTCCGTTGGTTACAATGGTGGAAGGGCCTTTAAGAAGTAGGACGATCTCTGTCCTTGTGGAGAGTCTTTTTATAAAGTTCACGGCTGCATTCACGGGATTTTTCACGATGTCTTCTTTGGAGAGCCTTGAGAGCATTGAAAATTCTCCGATGTGGGGAGTGAGAACAACGCGACAGGAGGCGTTATTCAAGGTTTCAGCGCCGAGAGAAGAGAGTGCGTTCAGCCCATCGGCATCGATGACAAGCGTTCCCGAGTGTCTCTCCAGCAGGTAGGCGAGTGCTTTTTGCGTTTCTTCAGTGTTCGAAAGCCCCATGCCGAAGCCGATTGTTCTGTATTTTGAGAGAATATCATTGAATTCGTTTTCTTTGAAAACCAGCGAAGAGCCGTTGTCTGATAGAGGCGAGATTGTCGCTTCACATATCCCGGAAGCAGTTTGAGGCGATATGCAGCAGGGAACTACAACGTTTACGACTCCCGCCCCTGTCCGACAGGCAGCCATCGCGGATAGTCTCGCAGCGCCGCTGTATCTGCTGCAGCCAGCGATAAGACAGATGTAGCCGTAATCGGCTTTGTTTGAGTTGTTCAGTCTTTCGGGGAAGAGTGTTGCCGCATCACAGTCTTCAAACAGGAATGTGTTCGAGTCTGCCTCCGCAATTCCTATGTCCACCGTGTCAATTCTTTTTATATAATCTTTTGCGTCATTCAGGAAAAGCCCGGGTTGTGGCGCCTGGATGCAGACTGTCAGGTTGGATTTGACGGCACACGGCTTTGTGAGAGACGCGGGATTGTGTCTTGAATGCTCTGAATTCTGCTGGGTTCTCCCGCTTGGATCGGCGCAGTGGATCCCGGAGGCACAGTCTGTTTCGAACGAGTTCCCTTCACAGGACTCTCTGGAGGCAGCGCCGTTGTTCTTAAGACCCGGAAAAGTATATTGCCGAGGTTCTTCGCAGGACTCTCTGGAGGCGATGCCGTTGTCTCCGCCCAGACCACTGTTTATGTCCACGCTTACAACAAACGCGCCGCTTTCATTGATGCGCTGTATAGCTCTGGCGTAGAGGCCCTTTGGATCGCCACGGAAACCGGTTCCGAATACTGCGTCGAAAACCATGTGATAGTCCCGAAACGTATCGTCGCGTGAAAAGTCCACGATTCGTACGCCATCTCCCTTGCATCGTTCAAAGTATAAATTTGCTGCGCCTGTCGGATTATTATCCAACACATAAAGAGTCACATGGAAGCCGTTTCGGTGCAGCTCGCTTGCAATGACAAAGCCGTCACCGCCGTTTCCTCCTTTTCCGGAAACTACTGCAATTTTTGTAGACTGCGAGACAGGGTATTTTTCGATAGCTTTTCTGAGTACAGCGCAGCCTGCCCTGTACATCAGGTCTTCTGCAGAAACCCCATTGGAGATTGTATTCCTGTCGCTTTGTCTCATCTGTTCTGTAGTGAGGATTTTTTTCATTTAAGCCTCCAAACATTCCAAAACTTTGTGCTAGAGAATTTAGCCGTGTTTTTCTGCAGTCGCCTCTGCTACATGGCCACCTGAGGTAAATTTCTCCGCTGTAAATAGTTATGAGGCAAAACGCACCGCGGCATCAGGCGCTGCCTTTCGCTTTACCGAGGACTGAGCAGAAGAGGAATCCGACAATGAACACCAGCACTATAGTGCACCCTGTGGGTGTTTCAAGCAGAACGCTGGCGATTATCCCAAGGGAAGAGCATAGGGTGCCGATCAGCGCTGAAAGAAGCGTCACACCCTTGAAGCTGTTCGAGAGCCTCATCGCGGAAAGCGCCGGGAATATCACAAGCGCAGAGATGAGAAGCGAACCCACAAGGTTCATCGCAAGAACTATTATAACGGCGATCACTACGGCAATAAGAAGGTTGTAGCCTTCTACCGGCGTACCGGTCGCTTTGGCAAAATCTTCGTCAAAAGTAACGGAAAATATCTTATTGTAAAACAGTATAAATATTATAAGTACAACGATCGACAATACGATACAAAGAGTTACTTCCGACTTTGTAAGCGTAAGTATCGAAAGTGAGCCAAAAAGCGTTGAACATACATCTCCGGTCAGATTTGACGAAGTGGAAAAGATATTCATCAAAAGATAACCGAAAGCAAGCGCCCCCACCGAGATCATTGCGATCGCGGCGTCGCCTTTTACCTTAGTGTTCGCGCCGGTACGTAAGAGCAATATCGCACTTACGATCGTAACGGGAAGCACTA
>CAMKPI010000062.1 GCA_946414625.1 uncultured Spirochaetaceae bacterium
AGCAGCGTGTAATACCGCTCCCTTCCCCGGGTTCAAGGCACCATCAATCTGGGCTCCATTTTCGGCAGAGCCGTCCTCGACCGCCGCACGCCCCCCCCAGGACTCATGATACCACATAAACATCTCCACCGTATCACGGCACAGCAACGTGTAATTCCGCTCCCTTCCCCGGGCCGGGTTCAAGACGCCATCAGTCGGGGCCCCGTTTTCGGCAGAGCGTCCCCATCCGCCGAATGCCCACCCGGACTCATGATACCACATAAACCCTGCGCGGTCATCCGCATTTGCATTGTTTTCTGCCGCCGCGGCGACGCGGCGGCAGATTCCCACGGTGGCACGGCACCGGAATCCCGCGGCGGCAGATTCCCACGGCGACACGGCACCGGAATCCCTCAGTGGCAGAGTTGTGTATCCGTTTCCTCTTTACAAAAGCACAAACGCTTTCAAACTCGTCCACAACTACAAGATGCTTGACGGAAGACTATTACAGAACTTTTCTGTGCCAACGACGGCTGGCCCTATTCAATCCGCTATTATTCTATATACTATTCTACGTATCTTGTTTAATATTTTACGCGCAAGCCTCCAGAACGGCCTAAGTACAGCCAGACCAAGTTTTATCACTTTTTTTAATATTTTTTTTATCAAAACCAAAAATCTGTTTCGTCTGCGTTCGGGGGTCGCTTCCGGTTCATTTACAATGGGCGTTTCCGTTTCATTTCCCCCGGTCGATTCAGGTGCGTCGTTCAGAGACGCATCAACTTGAACAGCTTGAACAGCCTCACCGCCCTCCTTTGGCTGCATCATCCTGAACAGAATCTCCTCATAAAACGGAGTCAACCTCGCATATTTCCAAAAATGTTTAGCCATCGGCAAATCAGGAGACTTCCACGGCTTGTAAATCGAGCAATAATGCAATATGGACGGATTACTGTACGCCTCCGTATAGTCAACATAAATTTTTGCAGGAAGAACTTCTATCAGATCTTTATTTTGGATTGGCAGCTGCCATTCAATATTCCACTTCATCGGCAAAAACTTGACCCGGTTTTCGTACAGTGAATTAAGAATATCCTGATCTACATATATAGGGGTTTTTACCTCAATCAGTCTTTCAATACATCTGGCATCAAAGTTCTCTTCCCTCAACTTATTTAAATCAAGCAGCAATATTCCTGACTGGAAATAATTATTGGGATTCTTCATCCTGAGCTTCTCTATATAGAAGTTATATCGGATCTGATAGTCCGGCACTACCGGTTGTATGCTGCGGATAACTTCCGTATCTCTTACTGCTCCCAACGCAAATGGTCCCAAATCCTCATTGTATAATTCGGCAATATCGGACAACACAACAATGTCACAATCCAAATAAACAGCCCTGCTGAAATTCTTCAGAATCCTTGGAATAAAAAACCTGTAATATGAGGAAATACTAAAATGCCCATCAATGTAAAAAATTGATTTGTCAAGATCCTTCACGTACGGAGTGATATCAACAATTTGAATTTTTATATTTTTTGCACCCGCGGGTATAAGATCGAATAAAGCCTCTTTATTTTTTTCCTCAATATGGTCGTCCAAGATAATTATATCATAATTAGTCTCGGGCGAACTGTTGCATATAAGCGATTTAAGCGCAACTGAAAGATACGGAGCATAATTGTTGTCGGATGAAAAAACGACAGTGACGCTGTTATTCTCAAAAGAAGGATAAGGTTCCCGGGGAATATCCGTATATTCTTCAAAAATAGAATATTTTTCCTTAATGGAAACGCTTCCCCTCTTTTTCAACTGAGTTATAAAGATTCCTGTTATTCTCTCAGCCAAATATGCATAAAATCTCTGTTTAAGAATGCTCCTATCTGAAATATCGATTTTATCCTCTATTTCGCGGGAAATCCCAAAAAGGAATTTACAATATTCATCAAATACATCCCACCTCATCACAAACATATTCCACAAATAGAAGCTGCGTGAGTATATGTATTCTTTTGCACTCTCGCTATATTCAGGGAATTTTTCATCTATAACGCTCAAAACCAATTCAAGATCACTTAAAACATGGGCCCTGTCAGCCCTGGCATACTGCTCAAACACGGTAATATCAGGTTCCCAGGGTTTCGGCACCAACACATCTGCTTCAGATACCGCATTGACAATCTGCTCCTCTGAAAACAACTCTGACATGTCGCCGTCACTCAAACAATGAATTTTGTATGCGCTTTCCGGCGCAATCCACGGAGTATTTTCGTATCTGCTCAGTTTGGAATCATCAAAAATAAATTGCCTTCTATAATGCATAAAACCGATGTAAAGAGGATTATCCAAAGCTTCACGGTTTTTCCAAGCCCAATATATGCTTGTAACCTCATTATAAGACCTGTTCTTTCCAGAAATATTATCCCCTGTATCATCACCGATCATATTATTCTGCAGCCAGCTGCAAGCCTTTTCGTCTGAGAATCCATCCTTTGTCGGTTTTTGTGCGACAGAGCGGCCTGCATGAATAGGCGTTAGGATTTTATTTTTCAATAGTACAGATGGCTTATGATATGAAACCAGTATCTTTATATCTTTTTCCGATATTTTATCACTCATATATTTCATTCCCCCGCTTTTCAAGCTGTGAAGCAGTCCCGCATCCACCGCATATTTATCTACTATGCTGTCCGAAACATATTTTCCCAAAAAAACGCTTACATTCTGTTTTAATTCGCCTTTTTTGACGCCAACCGCTCCGCCGGCACAACGCCTGACATCCACACCCGACAATAAGGTTTTTCACTTTGCGCAGCAGTATCTCCTGTTTAATTCCCAGTTCAACGCAGTTTGAATGATGTCTTTAATATCGGTATATTTTGGCTGCCAGCCTAAAAGCTCTTTTGCTTTTATGTTATCCGCAAACAGCCTGGCATGGTCCCCGGCGCGTCGCGAAACATATTTTACAGGACATTTTTCCGGATACCGCCTCTGCAGCTGCGATAATTTCCTTAACTGATGTTCCGATCCCGATACCAAGATTTATACAACCGTTACAGGTGAGAATGAACTCGCGGGTCACACGAGTATGGATCCCGGTACCAAGATTTATACAACCGTTACAGGTGACGGTTTTTTCAAGCGCCAAACGATGTGCCAAAGCCAGATCTTCAACATGAATATAGCCCCGGATACACGTCCCATCCGGCGTGTCATAATCTGTCCCGAAAACTTTAATATCCTCTCTTTCCCCGTTGATTGTCTTCAAAACCAGAGAAATCAGGTGAGTTTCCAGATTATGGCTTTCCCCGATTTTTCCATCATGGGAGCAGCCCTTACCCGCAATCCGGCAAGTGCTGCTCCAACCATTCCCTCTGTTTATCTTATATTTTCTTTCAAGCCTGATTCTTTCAAGCCCGATTGATGCGCTTTCTGAAATACTCTATTGTTCTGTCGAGTCCTTCAGACAGCTTTATTTTCGGCTCCCAACCCAGTTTTTCCTTGGCTAAAGATATGTCCGGTCTTCTCTGTGTCGGATCATCCGACGGAAGACTCTTGTAAACAATTTTTGAAGTTCCGCCGATTTTATTGACAACCATCTCTGCTAGTTCATTGATGGTAAATTCTCCGGGATTGCCAATGTTGACAGGACCTGTAAATCCTTTCTCCGAATTCATCATGCGAATAAGCACTTCTATCAAATCATCAACATAGCAGAATGAACGCGTCTGGTTCCCGTCTCCGTAAATTGTAATGTCCTGTCCGGATAAGGCTTGACAAATAAGATTTGAAACAACCCTGCCATCATGCGGATCCATTTTCGGACCGTATGTATTGAATATACGCACGACCTTTATATCAACGCCCTCATATCTTTGGTAGTCAAAGAATAAGCTCTCAGCACAACGCTTTCCCTCGTCATAACAGGATCTGATTCCAATCGGGTTCACATTGCCCCGATAACTTTCAGTCTGCGGATGCACAAGCGGTTCTCCGTACACCTCGGAGGTTGAAGTCTGCAAAATTGTCGCATTCTGCGATTTTGCCAATTCCAACATGTTGATCGCGCCCAAAACGCATGTTTTTGTTGTTTGTATAGAATAACGTCCTTGATAAGCCGGAGGAGAAGCCGGACAAGCCATATTGTAAATTTGATCAATCTCCGCATCCAAGGTCAGAGGTTCACAAATATCATGCTCGATAAAACGAAAATTCGGGTGCTTTATTATTTTCTGAACATTTTCCAGACGTCCGGTGTAATTATTATCAACGCAGATAACATTATTGCCGTCATTTGTTAAGCGTTCACACAAATTGGAACCCAGGAAACCTGCTCCCCCGGTTACTAATATTGTTTTCACAAAATATCCCCTAGCAGCTTGCAGAGCAAAAAATCACCGCTTGAAACGTCTTATCGACCGAACCTATTGTCTTTAAGTCTCCGTACCTGCCATCCACAAAAAACAAAGCCCTCATATAGTGGGATCTGCTCCGTTCTATGAGGGCCATTCAAGACAAAAATCGGCCAGAGTGGATTCGAACCACCGACCCCTTGGTCCCGAACCAAGTGCGCTAGCCACTGCGCTACTGGCCGAATTGCTCGTATATTTTAGTAATTCACCCTGTTCGTGTCAACCGTGGGGCATAATATTTGCGCGTTGCGGGAAAAACCGAATAACAAATCTTCCGGCAAAGTCCTGCTAAGACATCCCACCTCTCCAGACGCCCCAGACGGATGGAGGGGGACCTGCCAATTTCTTCTGTCCGGCATCATCTCCATCTCCGGACCGCCCCGGACGAATGAAGAAGGATCCACGAATCAAAGCGTGCGAACGGAGAAACGCGAAAAGCCGCTTGAAAACTCGCTCAAAAAACAAAGCGCTGCGTGAACCGGGGACGGGTCACGCAGCGCTCCGCATTTATTTCCGCTCTTTCCGTGCGCGAGTCTTCCGTCGCCCGGAAGAAGGAATCACCTGATATCCATGTCGGAGAATTTCCGGGGCACAGGATCCGAACCGTCCCAGATGATCCGGTGGAACTGAATCGGGTCAGTGTTGCCTTCGGTGTTGATCATGAACACGTTGCTGTCCTCGTTCAAATCCAGGGCTTTTTTCAGCTCGGAATCACATGTGCCGTTCTTTATCGAGTGCACCAGTGTGAAAAGCGCTCCGAGAGGCACCGCTCCGGACTCTCCGGAGATAACGAACGGGTCTCCCTTGAGCGGACAGGAGAGAATCCTCATTCCGCGCGCCGCCACATAGTCCGGCATGGTGAGGAATATGTCGGCGTTGGCGTTCAGGATGTCGAACGCCACGGGGCTCGGATCCCCGCAGGCAAGACCTGCCATGATCGTGTCGAGACTTCCCTTCACGCTGTGGCAGCGCCCATCACCCGCTTTGATGCTCTCGTATACGCAGGGAGCCTTGTCCGGTTCAACGATAATGAATTTCGGCGGATCGTTCGGGAAAAGCGCGCTGTAGAAGCCCACCGTAGCGGCGGCGAGGGCTCCGACTCCCGCCTGCACAAACACATGCGTCGGCTTTGCCACGCCCACTCCCGCAAGCTGCTCCTGGGCTTCCAGCATGATTGTCATATAGCCCTGCATGATCCATGTGGGAATTTCCGTATAGCCGTCCCAGGACGTGTCGGAGACAACTTCCCAGCCGTTCTCCTCGGCGTCCTTCACCGCGCGGCGGCATGCGTCGTCGTAGTTGCCGGGATTCACCGTCACGGACGCTCCGTAGCGCTTGATCGCATCGATTCTGGGCTGGCTTGTCTCGCTGTGGACATAGATCTTGCACAGATAGCCCAGTTGCTGGCACACCCAGGCAAGACCCCGCCCGTGGTTGCCGTCCGTCGCGGAGCAGACCACAAAGTTCCCAAGCCTTCGCCGGCACTCTCCGCTGCGAAGATAATCCCAGGAGAGGTTCTTCTCGCCGAGCTTCTTCTCGATCAGATTCTTGACCGCAAACGAGCCGCCCATCACCTTAAAGCTATTCAGGACAAGCCTGCGGGCCTCGTCCTTGATGTATATTCCGGACACACCGAGCATGTTTGACAGCTCCGGCATGCTGCGCAGCGGAGTGATTCCGTAGCCGGGAATCTGCCTGTGAAACTTCCTCGCCTCTCGCGCCCTCTCCATCGGGAACATCTCTTTTGCTCCCGAGCGGTCTTTAGACCCGTTATGAATGATGTACTTGTAATCGTTCTGTACCATAGTTCCTCTTCGCCGAGCAGTTTAACCCGGCAGCGTCTTTTGCCTTCCGGCTCATATTCCGTATCTTTTTTTGCGCAGTGCAAGGGAACACGTCTGAAGCATTTCGCGACTTCTCCCGCACATGACGGAAAGCCCCGGAAAAACCGACCGTCCGGACAGTTTTCCGCTTCCGTCCCGCGCCACGCGATACAACATACACCCGAAACAGAAACTTGTAAATAGCCTCGCATAGAAATTAAAGAATATCTCAAATTTTTTCCGACAATTTTGCGGATTCAGTAAATTTTCCGCACGAAACATTGGGGATAGCTCAACTTCACGCAGCCAAAACAAGAACAAAAAAATGCCGAATTTTTCCCAATCGCGCAAAACCCGCAATGTTCTCTGTAATTCGGTCCGCTATATCAACTGTGCTTCGCAAAGAGGAAAACCACGTTCTCCAATGTCAGACGGGGATTCTGATTCAGCGCGGCAGCCCGGCGAACCGCGTTTTCAACCTCCAAAGCCAACAGAGAGATCCTCCTTGCCTGCGAGAGCGCAGCGAGACTGCTCTCCCGGGGAGATCCCTCTCCTCTACGCGAAGCCTCTGTTCCGGGCTTGACAGGCTCGCCTGCCACGCTAGTATTCCCTTTAGAGTCCGCTCCGCCGAGTGCATCGAGGTGTCTCTCACGAAGACTTTCCAAAAGGGCCTCGAAAAAAACGCCGTAGCTCGAAGACGCTTCCAGTTCCGCAACAAGCCCCTTCATGTCGATCTTCTCCCTGAGAGAAAGCCTACGAGCATTCTCCAGGATCAAAGGCAGGTTTACACCGCTGCCCGAGGTAAAGAAGGACTTCAAATCCTTCGGCAGAGCGCCTATACTTCCGGAATCTGCTCTGCCCGGGTCTGAAACGCCGCCACGGACATAGACGGACGGCTTCAAAGCAGACAGAACGTAGTTTGTTTCCATAGAGGAAAAAGACGAGAACGTGAACTTTCTGGTTCGCGAGAGTATTGTTGCCGGAATGCGTCCGGCGTTCTCCGTGATGATTATGAAAGTGGTCTTCTCCGGCGGCTCCTCTATTATTTTCAGCAGCGCGTTGGAACACGAAGGAGTTGTGTTCTCCAGCCCTTCGATCACGACAATCTTCTGCCTGCCATCAAGGCTTGTCGTTGCTGCCCATGTTTTTATCGCGCGAATCTGGTTCACCGAAATCGCCTGGGGCTTCTCCGCTTTCATCACAGACAAAGACTTCTCCACCTTTTTGATGAAAGCCTCCTTCTCCTTCGGCCCAGACTGGCTCGCGTAGTCGATGTCGGAGATGAGGTCAAAGAGGTCAGACGCTTCCGCGAATTCCTTTTTCCGGCTGCTTGCCGCTCCGTCCAGCAATGCTCCGCCGTACTGCATCAGATATTCTCCGACGGTGTTTTTCAGAAAAGCGGCCGATGAGCGGATATCCTCTTCGGTTTTGCTTTCCATGAAGAGGTTCACCGCCGTTTTTATACGAGTTCCGTAGTTGCGGTCTGAAATGATTATCACGCTGTCCGAGCCCGCCTTGTAAAACCTGGCGACACAAAGAGCTGCGTACATGCGTGACGAAAAAGCAGGACCGGAAAAAAGAAGGGAGGACGGAATCTCAGAGCGCCTTGCCAAGTCCTCCAAAGAGTCAGATACCGCTTTCTGAGTATTCTCAAGCCCGAAAAACATGGGATTTGCCGCCCCCGATGCCGGCAAGTAGAAACATCACATCCGCATCAGCGGAAGGAGGACGCGGCTACATATCACCGACGAGTTGATGGTTTCCTTCAAATCGAAAAGACTCTGGGTGTAAAGCAGGCGTATAATTATGCAGGACAAAAAAATGAATTCCACGATTTTAAGCAGAAAGCCGAGGAAGCTGTTCACAAAGAGGGAAAGGCTGGACTCCAAGGCCTCTTTTAAAACGCTGCTGACGTATTTCACAAGCAGGTATCCCGCCATAAAGAGCAGGAAATAAGACAGCGCCGTGCCCCACCAGAGCGAGACGGCGAACCTGCCGCATAGAAAAGCCGCAAAGTTTCTCGTGAAGGCAAGCGAGAGAAAAAAACCTATGATATATCCTGCTTTTTGAGAAAAATCTTCCAAAAAACCCTTTTTTGCGCCGGCGACACCCGCAAGTATCAGCACAACAAAGAGAATTATATCCAGTGTGTTGAATGAACCCATACGGGCGGATTATATCGCAAAAATCGCTTTTGTAAAAGAAGCGCATCTGAAACGGCAAAGAGCAGCCCCTACAGCGCGGCGACACTGCTCAAAGCAACGAACAGCCCCTACAGCGCG
>CAMKPI010000063.1 GCA_946414625.1 uncultured Spirochaetaceae bacterium
CTGTTTTTTATTTTTTGTCTGCGGGTGCGGGATATCGGGTTTTCTCGGGATCCGTAGATTTGATTCGGGCCTTGGCTTTTGCCGCGCCGGCGGTTATCCTTCTTTCGTTTTTCATTCCGCTTGCGAGGCTTGACGGGGCGTTCAGAGTGGTCGCGGTATCAGTTGCTGTGGCGGCCTTTCTTTGCATTCTGGGGAGCGTTCTCAACGCTTTTGTTTTTGGCGGCGGACTCTTCGGGATGGGGCTGTCCGTTGCCGCCGGCGCCCTGATTTCCGTTTTTGTTCTTTTCCTGAACTTCTTTGGATCCGAGAGTGCTTTCGGGCGTCCGTCTCTGAAGGTGTCTTTCTCGCATTTTCGGAAAACGGCTATCAGGGTGTTTCGTGCGGGCGGTGCGGCGGGTGCCGGCATGTGCGCCCGCCTGGTACTTGTTTTTGCTTTGAACCGGATTCTCTACGAATGGGCCGGCGCTTATGCTGTGGCGGTGAACACTGTCGTGCTTACAGCGGGAGCCGTCTGCTATATCCCGGCCTTCGCCGCAGGAGATGCAGTAAGGTTATTGGGAAATCTCCTCCGAACTGAGGAGGACAGGGCTGACTGCATCCGCCTTGCGCGGAAGGGTTTGCTTCACGGGGAGGTTTTAGGCGTTTTGTGCCTTGCTCTTTTCTTGCCCGCCGCCAGGTTGTATCTGGGACTGTTCGTTTCTCCCTTCGGATTAGCAGAGCGTGTCGTATTTCCGCTTGCAGTCTCAGGGTTCCTTTTTTTCATCCTCACAGTTGTCCTCTATGTTCCGTGCAGGATCCTTCGGGATCTCTGCAAGGGATCTGGGCGGACTCTCGCGGCTGTAATCCTTGATTTTTTCGGATGTCTTGTCTTGCCTTTGGGGGCGGCATATCTGTTTGCGCCTTCGTCTGATCCGTCGCGGTTTTGGCTCTGCTTTGCCCTGGGTGACGCCCTGCTTCTTGCTGCGGTCGTTGTTTACTCCTGCCTCAAAAACAGAGGAGAGAAGGGGTTCGGGCGAGTCTTGCTCCTCCCCGCGGATTTCGGATCGGATGTCCTTGCGGTATACGAATTCAGTGAGGAAGAGAGGGACCGCGGAAAGGTTCCGGGGATTGCGGACGCGGTGAGTGAATTTTGCATGGAGAACGGCGGGAGCCCCCGCACTGCATGGATCTTGTCTCTTGTCACAGAGGAGAGTGTGACAAATTTCATGCGGCATGGTTTTGACGACGAACGGGTCCACCACGCGGATGTTCGCATCTCCCGTGTGCGGGATTCATGGGTTTTCCGGTTGTGCGACGACTGTCCGTTCTTCAGTCCGCTTAAATATCTCGAGAAGTTCGACACGGGAGATATAGGCGAGAATGTCGGTTTGAAGATGGTTCGAAGCATGTCGAAAGATATGCTGTATGACCGGCTGCCGGGCATGAACAACAAGGTGATAATAATCTGAAAGATCCCGAATCTTATGGAAGAACGTTTGAAGGTTTTGTATAGAAATTGTCGCCTTTGCCCAAATCTCTGCGGAGCGCGGAGGCTGGGGGAGTCGGCAGACGCGTTATCGGACGCCATCTCGGGGATGGTGCCGCTGCAAGATGAAGGCGTGACGGCTGAGGATGCATCAACGGCTTCCGGCGCGGGAATCGTGTCGCCACAATTACGAGATGCGGTGGCGCAAGAGAGAGTTGCGGCGGAGGCGTCCGGCGCTGGAATGTCCGCGAACAGGAATGGTTCTTCGAGTTTCCCACAGTGCCGGGATGACGCTTTTCGCAGTGGATTTGTCGGAATATGCGGTGAGACCGCTCAGGTGCGCGTTGCGTGGAGCGGGCTGCACAGGGGCGAGGAACCTCCGGTCTCCGGAGAGCGCGGAAGCGGAATGATTTTCTTCAGTGGGTGTCCGCTTCATTGCGAGTTTTGTCAGAACAAGCAGATAAGCAAGAGATCCGGACTTGGACTGAGTCTCGCTCCAGGTGAACTTTCCCGGATGATGCTATCTTTGCAGGATGCGGGAGCGCAGACTCTGAACCTTGTCACAGGCACCCATTTTGTGCCGTCTATTTTGGAAGCATTGGACGAGGCAAAGTCTTGCGGATTTTCCCTTCCGGTTGTTTGGAACTCCAGTGGCTACGAGACTGTGGAGGTCCTGCGTCTCATAGACCCGTACGTAGACTTGTATCTCCTGGACATAAAAACGCTTGATTTGGCGGTTGCGGGGAGGTTCTGCGGCTCTTCGCGGTACAGCGAGGCTATTCTCCCTGTTGTTCGGTTTCTGAAAAGGAGACATCCCGAAACCAGCCTTGTGGATGGAGACCTCAAAGGAGTTCTTGCTCGGCATCTTGTCTTTCCGGGCTCGATAGATTCCACTGTGAATTTTCTGCACTGGTTTGCGGATAATCTGAAAGACAGTTTTCGCCTGTCTCTGATGACGCAATTCGTTCCGCCTTCTAGGGAAGAGATCTCTTTCACTCCTGTTTCAAGGGCGGAGTACAACATGCTTCTCCGTCTTGTGGACAGTCTCGGAATAGACGGCTTCATTCAGGAGCCTGACGGAAAGGACGCCCTCTGGCTGCCGGATTTTTCCCGGGACAATCCGTTCCCGGAGTCTTTCGCGGATCCGTTGCCATATTTTCTTGAATTGAAACACGCGCGGGGTGTTGGAGACTTTGCCTGAAGAATTCTTTGGGCTATGAGCCGCCTTTCTACGGAGGATCGCGAGCGGGCGGCTTCTTTAAAGGTGAGCGGGAACAAGGTGTCTGCGCTGAGGCGGCTCTGAGGTGGCTTCGCTAAATGTGAGCGGGAACAAGGTGGCTGCCCTGAGGCTGCTCTGCGGCGGCTAGTCCTCGTTTTTGTCCAGAATTTTCACGGAGAGCTGCTCCACGCGGCGCCCCTGGGCGGAAAGCACGCGGATAAGAAGGCCGTATCTCTCAAAGGCGTCTCCAGCCTTTGGGAATTTCTCGAGAACCTCCACCGTCCAGCCTCCGACTGTCTCGCTGTCCGCTTCGAAATCATCCTCATCAATGCCGACGATGTCCAAAAAGTCGCTTATGGGCAGGTCTCCGTCCACGATGAATTCCCCGTTTCCTTTTTCTACAACTTCCGCTTCGACTGTGTCTGTCTCGTCCCAGATTTCTCCGACGAGCTCTTCCAGCACATCTTCCATCGTGATGATGCCTAGCGTGCCGGAGTACTCGTCTGTGACGATTGCAAGGTGCTGCTTCTCGCGCTTCAGCGTTTCCAGCACTGTGGGCATTTTCATCGTCTTGTAGACGTAGCAGGGATCCATCAAGAGGCCTCTTATGTCGAACGACTCATGCTGTGAGCCTTTTCTTTCTGCGGCTTCCTGCAGGAACCTGTTCACATGCAGTACTCCGATGATGTTGTCTATGCTGTCCTTGTAGACCGGGATCCTCGAGAACGGGGTGCGATCAATGAGGCGGTATATCTCGGAAAACCTGTCGTCGATATCAATTGCTTCGACATCCACCCTGGCGGTCATAGCCTGTGAAGCGGAGATTTCGGCAAAATCGATGGCGTTCGTGATGATCTGTTTTTCATCAGTGTCCAGCACTCCCTCGTCTTCGGCGGTGTCTATGATTGTGTGCAGCTCCTCGACCGATTCTTCCTCGTCCGAATCCTTATCTTCATTCATTGAGCCTTTGAACGGCAGAAGAATCAGATTCGTCAGCTGTGTCACGATGAATGCGAACGGAGTCAGCGGCACGCCGATTATCTCGAGCGGAACCGAATATGCCATGGCCCGGCTCACGGCTTTTTTGCTGCTGATGATCTTCGGCATTGTCTCGCAGAATATTATCACCACGAATGTTATTACAACGGTGGAAACCCACGAGTATTTTTGATTACCGAAAATCAGGAGGACAAGAACCGATCCTATTGAGGACGCTGCGATATTCACAAGATTGTTCCCCATAAGGATCACAGAGAGGACCTGCTCGAAATTCTCGATCATGCGCAGGGCGCGTCGGGCTTTTCGTGAGGTTTTGGCTGCTTCCCTGTTTCCCGCTTTGCCCGGCGAATCGCCGCCGGAGGAGTCGCGCAGATTTTCCAGCCGTATGCGGTTCGCCGACATGTAAGCCATTTCCGCTCCGGAGAAAAAGGAGGAAAGGTACAGGCACAGGAAAAGGAGGGCTAAAAGCGTTGCGATCTGTATCATTTTTCCGCTTCCTCCTTTTCCTGAAGGCTATCGGCGGTTTTTTCCTCTGTTCGGGTGCGGGATGCCCGCTGGGCGGTCAATTCGTCGTCCAGGTAAACTTCTCTGATCTCGTCCGGTTCGTCTTTTCTTTCGCTCTTGGTTTTTCCTCTTCCGGCGCCCGAGGCGTCTTTCGAATGGACGGAGGATTCTTCCACGATATCGCTTTCGTCCCAAATGTCGCCGACAAGCTCCTCGATTATGTCTTCCACAGTGATGATTCCCGCGTTGCCGCCGTACTCGTCCTTCACAACCGCCATGTTGATTTTCTTTTTCGACATGAGGGGGAGGATTTCGTGGATCTCCGTGTCCGCATGCACGAAGTAGACCCTGTTAATCAGCGGTTTTAGGCGGAGTTTCTTGCCGTATTTGATATATCCCTTCAGAAATCGCCTTATGCCGAGAATTCCTATTATGTTGTCGATTGAGCCTTTGTATACAGGAATCCTGCTGTGCGTCTGGTCTTTTACAAAAGAGAGGATCTCCTCCAGCGGGGTGTCTATGTCCAGGGCTGTGACGTTCATCCGAGGGGTGAGTATGTCTCGGGCGCGAACGTCCCCGAACTGCATGGCGCTTGTGATGAGCTCTTTCTGATCCTCGTCTATCGACCCTTCCTCTGCCATGTCCTCGACAATGTCCTGGATCTCGTCTTCGGTCACGGCGCCGTCATCGTCTCCATGGGTGTGTTCGGAAGCCTTCCTTCCGATGAATGAGAGCGCCGACGCAAGGGGCTTTATCAACTGCATCAGGGTTTTCATGAGGGCGGCCGACGAGAGGGACGCTTTGTAGGAATACCTTTTTCCGATTGTTTTCGGCACCATTTCACCCAGGAAGAATGTCGCAAGGGTGATGAGGATTGTGGAAAGGGTTACAAAATTCACTCCCCATCTTTTCGTGACGTAGACTGTGGTGATGGTTGCCATTGTTATTGCGGCTGCGTTGTGCCAGATGAGGATTGTGGTGATTGCCCGGTCAAGCCGGTCCACGACCCAAAGCGCGGTTTTTGCCCTGCTGTCGCCGCGGTCGGCGGCTGTTTTCAGACGGTTTTTGGAAACCGATGCGAATGCTGTTTCCGCAAGTGACAGATATGCAGAAAAGACGAAAAGTGCGATGAGGGGTAATATCGGAGGCTGACTGCCTTCTTCCATGATTGGATGGCTCCTTTTGCCCAGCGGCAGGACACGTCTGTTTTTTGCCGGGGAGATACGCTCTGCTGTGGTATGTCTCCCGTTTGGGTTTCTGTTTTTCCGGGGCAATTTGTCCGTTCGCAGGACCTCTCGGGTGCAGTATGCTGACCGCCCGGGGCTTTGTGCCCGTTTATTGCATTTCGCCCGGTTATAGCGTTGTGTCCGCAATCAATGCGGCAAATTGTATAAGAATTTATTGAAGTAGTCAAGGATGCTGGCGCGTGGAGGCTGCAACTTGTCCGGATCTGCGTGTAAGGCGGATAACCGTTGATAGAATTAGCCTTTCTTTATGACCGCTGCGACCTGTCCGTTTCCGTGTGTAAGGCGAACGGCATAATAACGCATAGCATGCGCAGAATCAGCTGCAACCTGTCCGCTCCCGCGTGTTAGGCGTGCTTATAAATTGATATGAATAAACGATTCTGTTGTAAAATAAATAAATTTGTCATTGATAATTTTATTTAGTACAATTATATTATTACACTGTGCTGTGCAATTCTGAAGAATCGGGCTGCGACGCTATATGCTGGAGGAAAAATGGAAATAGAAGAAGTGAGAAGACGTTTGGAAATCGGTTTTATGCAGAATTTGTCGTTGGAGGAAAGGGATTATTACGTGAAAGGCGGCTTCACTTCACGGGAGGCGGCGGAGGCCCACCCTGGGTCAAGGATTCGTGAAACGGATGTGCGGGATGCTTTGGAATGGTTGAAGGCAAGCCCGGAAAACAAAATCTGGTGGTACGGAAGCGAATGCTATCCGGTTTTTGGAGACATCCGCGGTCCGTTGCCGTATATGCTTTTCCTGAACGGAAATGCACCTGATTATCCGGCTTTGCGGCTGTCGGTTGTCGGGACGCGCCGGGCAGACAATATGGGGCTTCAGTCGGCTTACATGCTGGGGCTTGAGGCGGGAGTGAACGGGGTGGAGGTGGTCTCCGGTCTGGCGGACGGGTGCGACCAGGCGTCCCTTTCCGGAGCGGCAGACGCGGGGTGCGCATGCTTTGCCGTTTTGGGTTGCGGACTGGCCGTGGACTATCCGAGATACACCGGCGCGTTGAAGAAAAGAATTGCACGTTCCGGCGGGGCGGTGATGAGTCAGTTTCCGCCGCACAGTCCGGGGTATCCGTCTAATTTTCCTATCCGAAACATCGTTATTGCTGCGATGGGTGATGCCGCAATCGTTGTGCAGGCTCCATCCCGATCCGGCGCGCTTATCACGACCCGCTATGCCCTGGAGCTGAACAAGGATGTGTATGTGTCTCGTTCAGGTATCGGGGATAGGTTCAACAGGGCAGGCTCCCGCGCCCTGGCGGAAAGCGGAGCGCGGGTGGTGTCCTCCGTGAGGGGAATATGGAGCGTTCCTCTGTCGGTTCGCGAGATCTCCGGAGAAGAGGAAAAGAGAATTGCAGAAGGCTTTGAATGCAGGTTCGGCAACAAGACATATATTGTAGAGAAGAATTATTAAGATAGAGGAAGATTATTGAGAGAAACTTTTTGAGGCTGCCTCGAAAAAAAGCAGTGCTGATAAACAGCAATAATGCCTATGAAATGTTGACTGTTTTAATGATAAGATGTATACTGGATTTGTCGTTGGTGCTCGTTTGTTGTTATATTGTTTTGGGCAGGTGTCCGTTTTCCGCGTCGCGGGACGGTCTTTTTCCGGCTGATGAGCGGAGATGCGCGGCATAGGCGCGGCGGACCCTTCAAAGGAGAGATGATGAGCTTTAGAGGTACTACGATAATTGCTGTGAAGCACAACGGGCATGTTGCGATTGCGGGCGACGGGCAGGTGACGAACGGCGACACTGTGATGAAGGGAAACGCGCGCAAAGTGTCCCGGATAAATAACGGCAAGGTGGTCGTGGGGTTCGCGGGAGGAACTGCAGACGCTTTCACGCTTCGGGAGTTGCTGGAGAAAAAACTTGCCGAGGATAACGGGGACTTGACCCGCGCCGCGGTGGATCTTGCAAAGGAATGGAGGATGAGCCGGGAACTGCGCCGGCTTGAGGCGATGATGCTTGTGACTGACGGTGAGAGAATTTTTCTTATCACCGGAAACGGAGATGTGTTGCAGCCGGAATACGACGCGATAGGAATCGGAAGCGGCGGAAACTATGCCACAGCGGCGGCGCGCGCGTATCTGGATGCGAAGGCGGAGCTGTCCGCAAAGGAAATTGCGCTGAAGGCTCTGGAGATTGCGTCTTCAATCTGCATATATACCGATAACCAGTTCCTTGTGGAGGAGATTTGACAATGAATGAGATAATAAGTGTTGGACCCGGATCGGGCGGAGCGCTTCCTTCGAAAACGGCAGCTGCGGAGAAAACGTACAACCTTGACCAGATGAAGCCGCGGGAGATTGTGGCGGAGCTTGACAAGTATATAATAGGTCAGACCGGTGCCAAGAAGACTATTGCTGTGGCGATTCGCAACAGGACCCGCCGTAAAAGGCTTCCGGACAATATTCGCGAAGAGGTCTATCCGAAGAACATCATCATGATAGGTCCCACCGGAGTCGGAAAGACCGAGATTGCCCGCCGTATTGCGCGTCTTGCAAAAGCGCCGTTTATCAAGGTGGAGGCCACGAAATTTACCGAGGTGGGCTATGTGGGACGCGATGTGGAGTCCATGGTGAAGGATCTGATGTCCTCCGCTGTGTCCATGGTGCGCAAGGAGATGGCCGAGGAGAACGAGTCCAAGATCCGCTCTATTGTGGAGGACAGGCTTATGGCAGCCTTGATTCCCGGGGTTCAGAAGAACAAGAATGCCGATCCCGAGTTCGAGGCCGCGAGGGTGAAGGTCCGTGAGGATACGCTGGAGCGATTGCGCCGCGGAGAGCTGGAAGACAGGGAGATTGAGATCTCTGTGGATGTGCATCCCAGGTTCGAGATTGGAATGATGGGCTCTTCCATTGAGGATCTGCAGAGCACCCTGGGGTC
>CAMKPI010000064.1 GCA_946414625.1 uncultured Spirochaetaceae bacterium
GCCCCGTTTTTTGCTTTGAGTGGTTCTGCTCGCCACTTCGGCATTACTTTGTCAGTTTCAGGTTTTTAACATAAGTGTCCGCGACAATCTGCTGCACGCGGCTGGGCAGCTCTTTTAGCTCTTCTTCCGACATGTTTTCCGTGTAAATCGGCTTTCCGAATTCAATCACAGTGCGCGTTCTGTAAAACAGCGGAGCCTTGGACAGGGCTTTCGCCGTGCCGTTCTGCGTCATCGGGATGATCGGGCAGCGAGCTTTCTCAGCCACCACAAACGCACCGCGTTTGAAGCGCAGTGTCGGCTCCTCGGTTTTGTTCAGCCGCCCTTCGCAGAAGAAGATAAGGGATGTGCCCGCCTTCACGTGTTCGGAGGCTGCGTCAATCAAATCCAGCCCGCTTTTTACGCTCTCCCTGTCAACGAAGAGTCCGCCCAGCACTTTGACCCACCAGCCAATGATAGGCACGCGGCGCATCTCAATCTTCGTTATGAATCCGGTGACCCTGGGGAAGAACGAAAGGCAGTTCAGTATGTCGAATTGGCTGCGATGGTTTCCGGCGTAGACCACGGCGCGATCCTTTAACAGGTTCTCCCGCCCTTTTACTATCACCTTTGTGCCTGTTACGAACAGGCATAACCGGAACACAGTCTGGGCGATGGAAAGCCTCATCCTGTCTCGCGCGCCTTTGTTGAAAAGTCCAACGATGCCGCCGCAAATCCACGCCGCAAGCGATGCAAGCAGAAAAAAAGGAAGAACCAGTACAATTAAAAATATCAGTCTGATCATGTAACGCCTCGTTCGGCCGAGTGTTTGTGTCAGTTCGACCGCATATGCCGCGGGCTCTCGCCCTGCTATCTGATGATAACACAGTTTGTAAAAATCTGAAAGAAAGAATGTGTGAGTCGGTGTCGTGTGGTTTGGTCTGAGGAGGGCTATGTATCGGGTGTTTTGGGCGTGCTGGGTATGACGGACTGAAGCAGTGGGCAGAATGGTGCTCCGGGTATCGCACCCGGTATGTGGAATATCCTGATTTACGGACGAAGCAGAGGGAAAATGGTGCTCCGGGTATCGCACCCGGTATGTGGAATATCCCGATTTACGGACGAAGCAGTGGGCAGAATGGTGCTTCGGGCAGCAGAAGTGGCGTGAGGGGAAGCCTCGCTCAATTCGTCAATTCGGCATTGTGAAAGAACTCTTTATGAAAGAGGCGGATTGCGTTATAATTGATGTGGAATGCTTAATTCAGATGGGTAGGCATGGTGGCCGGGCGTCCCTGTGTGAGGACTATGGTAAGGCTTGAGTCGAGGCAGAGTTTGCGAACGCGTGTTCTGTAGGCTCTTTGCGTGCAGATTGCCACAGGACTTGAGGTCATGCGGACTTTTCGAACGCGTGCTCTGTAAGCTCTTGCGTGAGGGCTCCAGCAGGGCTTGAGCGCATGCGGACTTTGCCGCCGTGTATTCTTCCGGGCGTCCCTGCATGCGGATTTCCGAGAGGAAAGCGCTCTACGCCCTCTCTCTTTGTGAGAGAATTCCATTCTGAGGACGTTTTTTGTAACACGAGGTGCGGCGTGACAATTGCATTGATAAAAGCGGGAATTCAGATCCTGCTGTTGACCTATTTCGTATATTTTTTCTACCAAACCCTCGCCGATAGCGAGGCAGTGGTGATTTTCAAGTTCTTCCTCATGTACCTTATCTTTTACTTCTCCTTTTCGGCGTTGAACCTCTTTGTCCTGCGCCGAATTGCGGAAGCCCTTGTCCTGCCGTTTGTAACGCTTTTCGCCGTGATGTACGGTGCGGAGCTGCGACGCGCGGTCTCCTCTCGTTTTTCGCGGAGGAACGGAGTGTTCAAACGTTCCAGCGACAAGATCAACGGTGAGATAATCGACAACATCCTTTCCGCGTGCCAAAACCTTGTGCGCAAGAAGCGGGGAGCGCTGATAATCTTCCCCAGGGAGACTACAATTGAGGATAAGATCAACGGCGGGACGAGGCTCAACGCCGAGGTAACTGACAAGATCATATCCACAGTGTTTGAGTTCGACACGGCGCTTCACGACGGGGCAATGGTGATCCAGGGAAACAGAGTTATCGAGGCGGGTTGTTACCTTCCGCTTACCACGAGAGTGGACATAAACCCGGTTTTCGGAACGCGTCACAGGGCTGCTCTCGGAATCGCGGAAAGATCCGATGCTGTGGTGCTTGTCGTATCGGAAGAAAGCGGAGCGATGAGCCTTGCGTACGATGGACAGATATACTACAAGTTGAGCCAGGAGCAGATCCGAGGGATACTTCTTTCTCTGTTTAACAATTCCGAGCTGAAGCAGGACATATCCGACAGCATTATTGACAGTCAGGCGGGTTGAAATTTGGCGGGTTTACTTTCGGAGCGTTCGCGGGACGCGGAGCGGGGGGATCATACATGAGTCGAGGTAAAAAGTTTTCACAGTCTATTGCAAAATGGAGGCACGTGGTGACCTGCTTCCTCTTCTCTGCGGGTCTGTTTGTCGGGATCTATTTCTCCGGTAGCGCAGAAAGAGTTGTTGAAATGCCGCTGAATGTAACGATGCCGCAGGGCTATGTGGCTTCTTCTCTTGTTCCCGTTTCTGCAGAAGTGATTATCAAGGGGCGCGAGGAGCGGATTTATATGATCGACGTTTCAAACATTGAGTTGAATGCCGATTTTTCAGCTGTAGACAGAGTGGGGGTGGTCACAGTGCCTGTGGTTATCGATTACAAAGACATGCTGGAATATATCAACATGGCGGATGTCTCCATTTTCACAAAGCCCGCTACGGTGAAGATTTATTTCGACAAGTGACCTCTGACGGGGCGGCGTCTGTCTGCCTGTCTGCCTTAAGTTGTCTTGAGGCTTTCTTGTTTATGTATAGGGGAGAGTGATGGCTCGTACGGATTGGCACAGACCTGAAAAGTTCAGCGCGCCGGAAGGGAGAAGACGGATCGCGGTCATCCTCTCGTACAACGGGTCCTTTTTTTCCGGCTGGCAGAGGCAGGATGGGCAGAGAACCGTGCAGGAAGAGCTGGAGAAGGCAGTAATGCGCCTCACGGGGCAGAAGAGCATAACCGTGCAGGGCAGCGGGAGAACCGACAGCGGAGTCCATGCCTGGGCTCAGTGCGCGCACATAGAGATGGACGAACCTGTTTTGCCTTTGCGCGCTTTTGTTGGTGGTCTTAATTCTTTTCTTCCAAAAGATATACGTATAAAAGACGCATGGGACGGCGGCAGGGATTTCCATGCCAGGTACAGCGCGTACGCTCGCGAATACAGGTATTTTATCGGAATCAACACGGCGGTTTCTGCGTTCATGGGAGGTGAAGTCACCATGGTCGATAGCTTTCCGGATATCGGACTGCTTAATTCCTATGCTTCGTATCTCTTGGGTACGCATGATTTTACCACATTTTCAAGCGCAAAGGACAATTCCGGCAGCAGGTACCGCGATATATATGAATCAAGATTTTTTTTCTCTTCTTGCATGTTTGGTGAAAAAGTGTTAATATATCAAATATGTGGGAATGCTTTTCTTTACAGGATGGTGCGCAGTCTTGTAGGAAGCATGCTGCAGTTCGCAAAGGAAGGGAGGCCTGCCAGTGACTTCAAGGCTGTGCTTGACGCGGCGGATAGGTCTCTTTGCGGCAGGACCGCCCCTTCGGACGGGCTGTATCTATGGAGGATCTGTTATGACCCTGAGGAGTACTCATGGTTTGAAAACGAGAATCTTCGAGCAGGCGGATCCGGTTCGGGCACTGTAGGGATCGTGTTGTAAAAGCGTGGTTCCAGACGCATTGTCTGTCAGGCTCTTGTTATTTGGCTCCGGTTTAGGGTGTTTTACCGGCGGCGACCTCGTCATACATGAGAGGAAGCGGTTTTTCCGGCGGCCAGGTCTGGATGTTTCGGTTTATGAGGCTATGGACGACGATTTAAGGCTCAGGCGCCTCTCTTTGGAAGATGCTTTGGAGAGGACTGACAGGATAATAGATCTCTTTGCGTCTTCGCTGACAGGACGGCTCGGTGTCGACGGTGTCACACGGGATTTTTCAGACACAGCAATGAAGATAATGGGGCTGAAGAAGGAGGTTTTCGAGTCGGACAGCTCAAAGCGGCTGAGACGCGAGGTTCTGGAGAAGTCTCTGAGGCGCGAGGAAGATCCTGTTGTCAATATGACTCTTGACCGTCTGGCGTCGTATGTCGGGACGTGCAAAAGATGTCCTCTTTCGGGAGGGCGGAGGGCTGTTGTGTTTGGCGGCGGAGAAGCGGCGAACCCGGTTCTGATGGTTGTCGGTGGCGCGCCTGGTCCGGATGACGCTGCAAGCGGCGTGCCGTTCTCCGGACCCGCCGGGGAGTTTCTGGATGCGTGGCTCAGGGCAATATCGCTTAGCCGGGGAAAAAACGTATACCTGTGCAATGCTGTGAAATGCTGTCCTCCTGCCGACGGCGGCTCTTCGATGAAGAATCTACTCGAAAACTCTGCTTCCGAGGCGTTTTCGTCCTGCGCGCCTTTTCTTAGGCAGCAGATAAGTCTTGTGAAGCCCCGCGCGATTCTTGCGCTTGGGAAAAACGCTTTAGAAGCCTTGGTAGGGAAGAATATTTCTAATTTCTCCGAGAAGCGTGGGAAGTTTTTCTTCTATGACATGGCGTATCCGGTAATTGCCACATGGCATCCGGAGGTGGTTCTGAAGGATCTTTCGTTGAAGCGGGCGGTCTGGGAGGATCTCCAGCACCTTGCCAAATTTCTTGGTCTTGATGTCTTGAAGGCATCTTCGCGGAAGGGGCAGAATACGCCTCATTCAGGTTCAGGCGCGACGGCTGGCGCTTCTTTTCGTGCCGCGTCGGTCGATGCACCTCCTCCAGGCTCGTCGTCTTTGGGCCGATAGGAGAGCCGATTGTGACAGGCTATGCTCTCTGCGCCGTTCCTGTGCCTCTTTGTCGAGAGTTTCTATATTCATTCGATGCTGAGAAGCAACACGTGGATGAAGGCGTTCGCGTCAAGGTGCCCTTTGCCGGGCGGGAGGTTACCGCGTATGTAGTGAAAATCCTCGAAGACAAGCCTGTCGATGCTTCGTATCAGGTGAAGGGAATAATCCGTGTTCTGGACAGCGAGCCGGTCTTCGGAGAGGACGAGTGGCGTCTGGCCCTGTGGATGGAACGCTTCTACTTCTCGTCGCGCGGGGAGGTTTTGGATGTGATGATTCCCGGCGGCAAGCGTGATGTCGTCCTTTCCGGGCTGTCATCTGACGAAGATGTCCACAGCCCGTCGGTTGAACTGACCGACGAGCAGCAGAACGCGGTGGACGCGATAAACAGTGCCGAGAGGGGATTGTTCTACGTTTACGGAATAACCGGCAGCGGGAAGACAGAGGTGTTCCTGAGGTGCGCCGAGAAGGCCGTCTCGGATGGCGGACAGGTGATATACCTTGTTCCGGAGATCACCCTCACACATCAACTGGCCCGTCAGGTTCTTGCCCGTTTCAAGGACAAGGTTGCAATCCTTCACAGCGCACTCACCGCTTCTCAGAGAATTGCCCAGTGGAAAAAAATAAGGCGCGGCGAAGTGAGCCTTGTAATCGGCGCCAGGAGTGCGGTGTTCGCCCCATGCCGGAACCTCAAGATGATCATCATCGATGAAGAGCATGAATCTTCCTACAAGAGCGGGAGCAATCCGCGATACCACGCCAGACAGGTGGCTCAGAAGAGGGCCTCTGATTGCGGCGCTCTCCTTGTGATGGGAAGCGCCACTCCGTCTCTGGAGGCCTGGCGGCTCATGGACGAGGGAAAGATTCGCCGTCTGAATCTCACCCGTCGGGTGGGCGGCGGCGCCATGCCCCGTGTCACGGTGGCGAACATGGCGCTGGAAAAGGGCATAATCGGTTCCGAGCTGTACGGCAAGATGCTTCGGACTCTGGAATCGGGTCGCCAGGTGATTCTTTTCCTGAATCGGAGAGGCTTCAGTTATTATTTTCGCTGCAGATCTTGCGGCTATACGTTGAAATGCCCGAATTGCGACGTGAGCATGACGTATCACAAGCGGGACGATGTGATGGTCTGCCATTATTGCGGACACAGCGAGCCTCCCCTGCGCGTCTGTCCCGTGTGCGGCTCTCTTGATGTGATGTACGCAGGATTCGGCACCGAGCAGGTGGAGGCGGAGGTTGGAAGGCTGTTCCCCGACTACAAGACGGCGCGTCTTGATGCGGATGTGGCGTCGTCCAGCCGAAATAATGTCCGGCTGGTCCTCGACGCGTTCAGACGGGGGGAAACGCAGATTCTTCTCGGGACCCAGATGATAGCCAAGGGACTGAATTTTCCGAATGTGCGCCTTGTGGGAATTGTGATGGCGGACAGCTCTCTCATGCTGCCCGATTTCCGCGCCGACGAGAGGACTTTCAGTCTTCTTATGCAGGTATCGGGAAGAAGCGGGCGCTCTTCGGGGGACGGGGAGGTGGTGATCCAGACAAGCCAGCCGGACGCGCCGGCGATACGCATGGCTTGTGAATACGACAGCGCCTCGTTTTACTCAAGGGAACTTGCTGCGCGGCGGGAGACCGGGTTTCCGCCTTTTTCACGAATGGTGAATATCCTTTTCCGCGGCGAGAACAGGGATCTTGTCGCGTCCGATGCAGAGAGGTTCTCTTCTGCTTTGATCTCTTTGCGCGACAGGGGCCGTGGGAGCGTGGGGTGCGCCCAAGTCTCCGGAGATGGCGTCCGCGGGGCTAGTGGAAGTGCCGGCGAGAGCGGAGGCGGCGTCCGTGAGACTGGTGGCAGCACTGGCGACAACACAGATGTTGTTCGCAAGTCCGGTCGCTGCGGAAGCGGGGGCCGTGTTCAAGTCTCTTCCGACTTCGTCCGCGAAGCCGGAAGGTCCATTGGAGACAAAGAGGGCGGCGTCCGTGAGACTGGTGGCTGCACTGGCGAGACCTCGTTTGAGGTTTTTGGCGCGCAGGAATGTCAGATTGAGCGTATAAATAAAAACTGGCGCTTCCACGTCCTGGTTCGCGGAAAGGACATCACGAGAATAATAGCTGCCGTCCGTGCAGTCTGCGATGCCGAAAAGCCGTCAAGAGGGGTGTTTCGCGAGGTTGATGTGGATCCTCTTGACATGGTGTGATGCCTTGCCTGCGTGGAAGTGGCGGAAGTTTGTAATCGCGCAAAAACCTGCTTTTAGCGTTTGTACTTTTTTCCCTCAAGGCTCTGGAGCTTCCTTATGCCGGTGTTGTAAGTCGGACCGGAGGACTATTGCTGTCCCTTCTGCTTTGGGCTCTGGAGATGCCGGAAGTCGGGTTTGGGACTCCGTTGTCGTCCATACATGCTTCGGGGGCTGGAGATGCCGGCAGCAGGGTCTGAATCTTCGGCGCTGTCCGCTCATGCTTCAGACTGTGTGCGATTGAACAGACCATTTTTTTGGGGTAGACTTTAGATCATGTTGGATATAGTGAAGATTGGTGACGAGATTCTCCGGGAAAAGACGGAGAAGATCGAGGTTTTTGATGATGCCCTGAGATTGTTGGTAGACGCGATGTTTGAGACCCTGGACGAGGCGGAAGGAGTGGGTCTTGCCGCTCCGCAGGTCGGGGTTTCTAAAAGTATTTTTGTGATAAGCATACCGGACGAGAACATTCGCAAGGTTTTTATAAATCCCGTTATAACGGGAACAAGCGAGAGAGAGGAATATCACGATGAGGGTTGCCTTAGCATCCCCGGTCAATTTTGGAGCGTCAAGCGCTTCTCGAGCGTGTCGGTTCAGGCGCAGGATGAGAATGGGCGTCCTTTCACTGTAAAGGCGGAAGGTCTATATTCCCGTGCGATACAGCACGAGTTCGACCATCTCCAGGGGCGCCTGTATGTGGATAGATTGTCCGACAAGGACAAGGCAACGGTTCTTGCCCGCTACGAGAAAGAAAAAAACAGAAAAGCGACCAGAAGGCGCAGGTGACGCCGGAGTCTGGAATGTGTCCTGTCAATAGTGAGGCGCTGGGCACGGTGCGTGCCAAGCGCCTCACCCGGGTTTGTGCAAAACCTGAGAAGCGTTTGTTGATGACGCGGCGGGACGCAGCTTCTTACCCGGTGCGGCTTCCCGTATCTCTTCTGGAGAGATGCGTTTTGAATCGTTTCTGACCCGTCGGCTCGTTATTGATCCGGGCGGCTTGCCCCTGGTTGGAGAGATTAGTTTTGAATCGTTTTTAACACGTCGGCGCGTTATCGCTCCGGGCGGGTGTCGCATTCCGGGGAGATTAGTTTTGATTTCTCGGCGCGTTTTGCTCCGGGCGGCTTGACCCCGGAGAGACCGGTTTGATAACGAGTTTGACTCCGCGCTTGT